>NZ_JAIHBA010000022.1:0-136742 GCF_019718735.1 Pseudomonas sp. RIT778
GCATTTCAAACAGCTTGATCAGGCCATTCAGGAATTACTTCGCAAAGTCAGCCAAGAGGCCGGCATTAGCGAAAACATCAGACGCTGCAAAGCGATTGAAGGGATTGGTGAACTCACGGCAACGGGCTTGGCAACTACGTATATGCGAGGTGAGTTCGCCAGCGCCGATGCGTTCATCGCCTTTCTGGGAATGGATTTGAAGGCAAAGGACTCAGGCAAGAAACACAGTCCTCGCCACTTGAGCAAAAAAGGTGACGGGGAATTACGGCGTCTTGCACACAATGCAGCTATGGCAGCTTGTCGGTCCCCTGTTTGGAAACCGTTCTATGAATCCTATCTGGCAAGAGGTCTAGCCAGAACCCAGGCTTTGGTCATCCTCGCCCGTAAGCTTTGCCGGGTGGCATTCGCCCTTATGAAAAATCAGAGCGAATACCAACCCAATTTAAGGTTGCAGGGTTCCCCTGCAACATAGAATCTCCCACATTCGACCGTGTCTGGCAGGCAGATCGCGGTCAACTGTGGGAGCGAGCTTGCTCGCGAAGTCGTCTTCAGGGACGCTGAAAGTCCATCAGACCAACTCTTTAAGTCGGTGCCACAACATCCCCAACGCCAACAGCTGCGAACGCAGATGCTTGCCGCCGGGGAAGGTGATGTGTGGCACTTTGGCGAACAGGTCGAAGCCGCCGCTATGCTGGCCGCTGATGGCCTCGGCCAGCAGCTTGCCCGCCAGGTGCGTGGCATTCACGCCGTGACCGGAATAAGCCTGGGCGTAATACACATTCGGCTGATCCGCGAGCCGGCCAATCTGTGGCAGACGGTTGGCACCGATGCCGATCATCCCGCCCCACTGATAATCGATCTTCGCTGAAGCGAGCTGCGGAAACACCTCCAGCATCTTCGGCCGCATGTACGCGCCGATGTCTTTCGGATCACGCCCCGAGTAATGGCAGGCGCCGCCGAACAGCAGGCGACGGTCCGCCGAGAGGCGGTAGTAATCGAGCGCCACCCGCTGGTCGCAGACCGCCATGTTCTGCGGCAGCAGGGCGTGGGCCTGTTCTTCGCTCAGGGGTTCGGTGGCGATGATGTAGCTGCCGGCCGGCAGCACCTTGCCGCTGAGTTGCGGATTCAGATTGTTGAGATAGGCGTTGCAGCCTAGTACCAAGGTCTTCGCCCGCACCGAACCTTGCGCTGTATGCACCCGGACTTCCGGGCCGTAGTCGATACGGGTGACCGCCGATTGCTCGAACAGCTTCACCCCGAGTTGCTGCGCTGCTGCGGCTTCGCCGAGTGCCAGGTTCAGCGGGTGCAGATGCCCGGAACCCATGTCGATCAAACCGCCGACGTAGCGGTTGGAACCGACCACGGTGTGCATTTCGTTCGCTTGCAGCAGTCGGGTTTCGTAGCGATAACCGAGGCCGCGCAGCTCTTCGGCGTCCTCGGCAAAACCTTCCAGATCGGAAGGTTTGTTGGCGAGGTCGCAGTAACCCCAGGTCAGGTCGCAAGGGATCTGAAATTTTTCGACGCGCTGGCGGACGATTTCCACCGCTTCCAGCCCCATGAGTTTCATCTGACGCACGCCGTCGGCGCCGATCACGTTGGCGAACTGATCGAGGCCGTGACCGACCCCGCGAATCAGCTGCCCGCCGTTGCGGCCGCTGGCGCCCCAGCCGATCCGGTGCGCCTCCAGCAACACCACGCTCAAACCCCGTTCAGCCAGTTCCAGCGCGGTGTTCAGCCCGGAGAAACCGCCGCCGACCACGCACACGTCCGCGATCAGTTCACCTTGCAGCACCGGTTGGTCGGGCTGCGGCAGGCTGCTGGCGGCGTAATAAGAGGCAACGTGGGGTTGGCTCGCGGTGGCTTGGGCGCGGGCATTCATGGGCGTCATCCTGAGCGGGTGTCGAGAAAATTTGACGGAGCATAAGCCGCAGGCCCGAGGCCGGGCAACATTGGTCGGCCCGTGGTGTCTGGATCACGGCTTTTGCGGCACAATTACCGCCTATTTCGCTCCGGTTACCGCTGCAATGAGCTGCAACAGTCAGAAAATCCGCACCCTGCGTCAGCAGATTCCCACGTTCGAATGCGTGCCGGGCTGTCATGACTGTTGCGGGCCGGTGACCACCTCGCCCGAGGAAATGTCCCGCCTGCCGCGCAAGACCCGCGCCGAGCAGGACGCAGCGATGGAAGAGCTCAACTGTGTGCACTTGGGACCGAATGGCTGCACGGTGTATGACGAGCGGCCGCTGATCTGCCGGTTGTTCGGCACCACCCAGACCTTGCCGTGCCCCAACGGCCGGCGGCCGGTGGAGCTGATTCATCCACGGGTCGAGAAGCAGGTGTTCGAGTACATGGCTGAAAACCGGCAGGTGCTGGTCTGAGCGTTCAGTCCGGAATCGGCAGGCTCAGACTCTCTTTCACTTCTTCCATCACGATGTAGCTCTTGGATTCACGCACGTGCGGCAGCTTGAGCAGGATGTCGCCCAGCAGCTTGCGGTACGAGGCCATCTCGGAAATCCGCGCCTTCACCAGATAGTCGAAATCCCCTGACACCAGATGGCATTCCAGCACGTGGGGCAATTTCAGCACCGCACGTCGGAACTCTTCGAAAGTATCACCGGATTTGTAGTCGAGGCTGATCTCGACGAACACCAGCAGACTACCCTTCAAGTGCTGCGGATTCAGGCGGGCGTTGTAGCCCATGATGATCCCCTCGCGCTCCAGGCGCCGCACCCGCTCCGTGCATGGCGTGGTGGAGAGCCCGACCTTCTCGCCCAGCTCGGTGAATGAAATCCGCCCGTCCGCCTGCAGGATCCGCAAGATGTTGCGGTCGATCTTGTCCAGCTCACGTTTGGTCTGAGTGTTGGTACGCATAGGGGATGCGCCTCCGTGAAAAGGGTTTTTGCCGAGAATTGTCGCCAAATATAGGCGCTTATACAGTGAAAAGCACTGGCAAATCTTTTTTACACTGCGCGCATCATTGCTCTAACAACAGACGTACGCGGCACGCCGCGATGAGGGATACAAAATGCGCGTTATGGTCTTGGGTAGCGGCGTCATCGGTACCGCCAGTGCTTACTATCTGGCCCGTGCCGGGTTTGAAGTGGTGGTGGTCGACCGGCAGCCCGCCGCGGCCATGGAGACCAGTTTCGCCAACGCCGGCCAGGTTTCGCCGGGCTACGCCTCGCCGTGGGCTGCGCCGGGCGTGCCGCTCAAGGCCATCAAGTGGCTGTTGCAACGCCACGCGCCGCTGGCGATCAAGGCTACCGCCGACATCGACCAGTACCTGTGGATGGCGCAGATGCTGCGCAACTGCACCGCCAACCGTTACGCGGTGAACAAGGAACGCATGGTGCGTCTGTCCGAGTACAGCCGCGACTGCCTCGACGAATTGCGCGCCGAAACCGGCATCGCCTACGAAGGCCGCAGCCTCGGTACGACCCAGTTGTTCCGCACCCAGGCGCAACTGGATAACGCCGCCAAGGACATCGCCGTTTTGAAAGAATCCGGCGTACCGTTCGAAGTCCTCGACCGCGCCGGCATTGCCCGCGTCGAACCGGCGCTGGCCGGTGTCACCGACATCCTCGCCGGTGCCCTGCGCCTGCCGAACGACCAGACCGGCGACTGCCAGATCTTCACCACCCGCCTCGCCGAAATGGCCACCAAGCTCGGTGTGGAGTTCCGCTTCGGCCAGGACATCCAGCGCCTCGACTTCGCCGGTGACCGCATCAACGGCGTGTGGATCGACGGCAAGCTGGAAACCGCTGACCGCTACGTGCTGGCCCTCGGCAGCTACTCGCCGCAACTGCTCAAGCCGCTGGGCATCAAGGCCCCGGTGTATCCGTTGAAGGGCTACTCGCTGACCGTGCCGATCACCAACCCGGCGATGGCCCCGACTTCGACCATTCTCGACGAGACCTACAAGGTCGCGATCACCCGTTTCGACAACCGCATCCGCGTTGGCGGCATGGCGGAGATCGCCGGTTTTGACCTGTCGCTGAACCCGCGTCGGCGCGAAACCCTGGAGATGATCGTCAACGACCTTTATCCTCAGGGCGGCAATCTGGCCGAAGCGAGCTTCTGGACCGGCCTGCGCCCAACTACCCCGGATGGCACGCCGATCGTCGGCGCCACCCCGTTCAAGAACCTGTTCCTGAACACCGGTCACGGCACCCTCGGCTGGACCATGGCGTGCGGCTCCGGTCGCTTGCTGGCTGACCTGATGGCGAAGAAAAAGCCACAGATCAGCGCCGAAGGCCTCGATATTTCCCGTTACGGCAACACCACCCAGGAGTCCGCAAAGCATGGCAATCCAGCGCCAGCTCACCAATGAGCGCATGAGTCAGATCGTCAGCCACAACGGTACGGTGTATCTGTCCGGGCAGGTCGGCGATGACTTCAACGCCGGTGTCGAACAGCAGACCCGCGACGTACTCGCCAACATCGAGCGTCTGCTCGATCTGGCCGGCACCGACAAACAGCATCTGCTGTCGGCGACGATCTACCTGAACGATATCGAAGCGCACTTTGCCGGCATGAATTCGGTGTGGGATCAGTGGCTGCCCAAAGGCGCCGCCCCGGCGCGTGCCACGGTTGAAGCGAAGATGGCCAAGCCGAGCATCCTGGTCGAGATCTCCATCGTCGCCGCGTTGCCGTAACCCGTTGTAAAGATCCCTCTCCCGGTGCTGTTGGCGGTTCACGCCGTCAGCCAGCGCCGGTTTTTATTCCCATGACCGCCAAGAAGTCTGCTGCCATGCGTCCTGCCCGTGCCCTGATCGACCTTCAAGCCCTGCGTCACAACTACCGTATCGCCCGTGAAGTCACCGGTGCCAAGGCACTGGCAGTGATCAAGGCCGATGCCTACGGCCATGGCGCAGTGCGTTGCGCCCAGGCGCTGGAGGCTGAAGCGGACGGCTTCGCGGTGGCGTGCATCGAAGAAGCCCTGGAGCTGCGTGCCGCCGGCATCCGTGCGCCGGTGCTGCTGCTCGAAGGCTTTTTCGAGGCGGACGAGCTGGCGCTGATCGTCGAGCACGATTTCTGGTGCGTGGTGCATTCGCTGTGGCAGCTTGAAGCGATCGAGCAGGCGGCGTTGGGCAAACCGATCACCGTGTGGCTGAAGCTCGACTCGGGCATGCACCGGGTTGGCCTGCATCCGAAAGATTACCCGACGGCCTACCAGCGTCTGCTGGCCAGCGGCAACGTGGCGAAAGTCGTGCTGATGAGCCACTTCGCCCGGGCCGATGAGCTGCACGAGCAGAGCAGCGCCGATCAGGTCGCAGTGTTCGAAGCCGCGCGTCAGGGCCTGGCGGCCGAAGTCAGCCTGCGCAACTCGCCGGCGGTGCTGGGCTGGCCGCAGATTCACAGCGACTGGGTGCGTCCGGGCATCATGCTTTACGGCGCCACCCCGTTCGAAGAAGCCAACGCCGTGGCCGAGCGCCTGCAACCGGTGATGACGCTGGAATCGAAAGTTATCAGTGTGCGTGAACTGCCGGCCGGCGAGCCGGTGGGCTACGGCGCGAAATTCATCACCGACAAACCGATGCGCATCGGCGTGGTCGCCATGGGTTATGCCGACGGTTATCCGCGTCAGGCGCCGACCGGCACGCCGGTACTGGTGGCCGGCCAGCGCAGCCGCATTCTTGGTCGGGTGTCGATGGACATGCTGTGCATCGACCTGACCGACGTGCCGCAAGCCGGCCTCGGTTCGACTGTCGAGTTGTGGGGCAAGAACATCCTCGCCAGCGACGTGGCGAAGTGGGCGGACACCATTCCGTACCAGATCTTCTGCAACCTGCGTCGAGTGCCAAGGCTCTATTCCGAGGGTTGAAGCGCAAGCGGGGCCCAAGTGTTGTAAATACTGAACGCTGTCGCCATGATAACGCTCAATATTTCTACAGCATCAGGAGGCTCCAGCCTTGGACGTCGGTGAACGACTGCAATCGATCCGCAAGCTCAAAGGGCTTTCCCAGCGTGAACTCGCCAAGCGCGCGGGCGTCACCAACAGCACCATTTCGATGATCGAAAAGAACAGCGTCAGCCCTTCGATCAGTTCGCTGAGGAAAGTTCTGGGCGGGATTCCCATGTCCATGGTCGAGTTCTTTTCCGAAGAGATCCTGCAGGAAAAACCGACCCAGATCGTCTACAAGGCCAACGAGCTGATCGACATTTCCGACGGCGCCGTGACCATGAAACTGGTCGGCCGCGCGCACCCGAGCCGGGCCATCGCGTTCCTCAATGAAATCTACCCGCCGGGCGCCGATACCGGCGAAGAAATGCTCACCCACGAAGGCGAGGAAACCGGGATTCTGGTGGAAGGGCGCCTGGAGCTGGTGGTGGGTCTTGAAACTTTTATCCTCGAAGCCGGCGACAGCTACTACTTTGAAAGTACCAAGCCGCATCGTTTCCGTAATCCGTTCGATGCACCGGCGCGACTAATCAGCGCAGCCACGCCGGCGAATTTCTAAACAAAGAGGCGCCAGGCCATATGGCGAAGGCACCCGAAACGTTTTTCCACAGCGCGATATAACCCCTTCGACTTTGGGGTTGTTTCAGTGAAGCGGGCTAACCGCTATACTTGCGCCCGCCTGCGAACCGTGGCCGCAGGCGTGAATAGCCACCATTGAGGGTGAACGCGTGAACCTAATTATGAAAATGCTGGCTGCACCAGCAACCGTACTGGCCCTCTGGGCTGTCAGCGCTCAAGCTGCGACGAATGACGACATTGCCAAACGCCTCGAGCCGGTCGGCCAGGTGTGTGTTCAAGGGCAAGAGTGCAAGGGGATGGAAGTCGCTGCTTCGGCAGGCGGCGGTGGCGGCGCCAAGACGCCGGACGAAGTGATTGCCAAACATTGCAACGCTTGCCACGGCACCGGCCTGTTGGGCGCACCGAAAATCGGTGACGCCGCCGCCTGGAAAGAGCGCGCCGATCACCAGGGCGGCCTCGACGGCATCCTGGCCAAGGCCATCACCGGCATCAACGCCATGCCGCCGAAAGGCACCTGCGCTGATTGCTCGGATGACGAGCTGAAGGGCGCCATCCAGAAGATGTCCGGCCTGAAATAAGCTGCGCTTCTGACGAAAAAAACCGTCTCCGGACGGTTTTTTTGTGCCCGCGATTTGGGCCTGAGGCTGTTCTTTGCAGCAAACAACCGGCAATCTCGGTCGTACCTCTATTCACGGAACGGGCAGGAGGCTTCAGATGGTGCAGTTGTGTTCGATCGAACAGGCAGTGGACGACGTGCTGGCGCGGTTGCCGGCGCACATCCACATGGGCCTGCCGCTGGGGCTGGGCAAACCCAATCCCTTCGTCAACGCGCTGTACCGGCGGGTCGCCGGGTTGCCCGACCGGCAGCTGACGATCTACACCGCCCTGTGCCTCGGCCGTCCGGCCCTGGGCGACGGTTTGCAGAAGCGCTTCATCGAACCCTTCGTCGAGCGGGTGTTCGGTGATTACCCGGAACTGGAATTTCTCGCCGACCTGCACCGCGACAGCCTGCCGTCCAACATCCGCATCGAGCAATTCTTCATGCAGCCCGGCAGCCTGCTTAACAGCGCGCCGGCCCAGCAGGATTACGTCAGCAGCAACTACAGCCACGCCGCCCGCGACATCAACGCCGCCGGCCTGAACCTGGTGGCGCAGTTGCTCGCCAGCAGCAGCGAACATCCGGATCGGCTGAGCCTGAGCTGCAACCCGGACATCACCCTCGACCTGTTTCCAATGATCGCCAAACGCCGGGCGGCGGGGGAGACCATTCTGCTGGTCGGCCAGGTGCACACCGAGTTGCCGTACATGCCCGGCGATGCGGAAGTCGATATCGATACCTTCGACCTGCTGATCGACGAGAAAGACAGCAGCACGCTGTTTTCCACGCCAAACATGCCTGTCGGCTTTCAGGATCACTTCATCGGATTACACGCCAGTACGTTGGTACGCGATGGCGGCACCTTGCAGATCGGCATCGGTTCGATGGGCGATGCGCTGACCGCTGCGTTGCTGGCGCGTCAGGCGGACAACGCCGGATACCTGGACTTGCTGGCCGATGTGAACCTCAGCCAGTGGGCGCAGTTGATCGAACGCGAGGGCGGCATCGAGCCTTTCGCCAAAGGCCTGTACGGTTGCAGCGAAATGTTCGTCAACGGCCTGCTGGTGCTGGCCGAAGCCGGGATCATCCGGCGCAAGGTCTACCCGGATGTGCAGACTCAGGAGCAGGCCAACGCCGGGACTCTCGACGAGGCGGCGCAAACCGATGGCCTGTCGATCCACGGCGGTTTCTTCCTCGGGCCGCGCAGTTTCTATGAGCGCTTGCGTGAATTACCGCTGAGCAAACGCCTTGAATTCAACATGACCCGCATCAGCTACATCAACGAGCTGTACGGTCAGGAAGAGCTCAAACGCCTGCAGCGTCTGGATGCGCGGTTCATCAATACCGTGTTCACCATGACTCTGCTGGGGGCGGGGGTGGCGGATCAACTGGAGGATGGACGTGTGCTCAGCGGCGTCGGCGGGCAATACAACTTCGTTGCCCAAGGCCATGCGCTGCACGATGCGCGCTCGATCCTGCTGCTGCGCAGCTGGCGCGAATCCGGCGGCGATGTCAGTTCAAACATCGTCTGGGAGTATGGCCACTGCACGATTCCACGGCACCTGCGCGACATCGTGGTCACCGAGTACGGCATCGCCGATCTGCGCGGCAAGTCGGATGCGATGGTGATCGAGGCGCTGTTGAACATCAGCGACTCGCGCTTCCAGCAGGGCCTGATCGAGCAGGCGCAGAAAGTCGGCAAGCTGCCGAAGGATTTCCGCCTCGATCCGCGCTTTACCGACAACACCCCGCAACGCTTGCAGGCGATTGCCGCGCGGCATCCGAACCTGTTTCCGGAGTATCCGCTGGGTTGCGATTTCACTGAGGTCGAGAAGGATCTGTTGCGGGCGCTGAACTGGCTCAAGAGCAAATTCAAGCTGACGGAGATTCTGGAACTGGGCAAGGCAGCACTGGATGCGCCTGAGGCTTCGCTGTATCCGGAGCATCTGGCACGCATGCAGCTCACCAGCCCGGAAGGTCTGAAGGAAGACCTGTTTCAGCGGTTGCTCCTCACCGGCCTCAAAGCTACCGCGCAATAACTCCCGGCACAAAACCACTGTGGGAGCGGGCTTGCTCGCGAAAGCGGTTAGTCAGACACCGAAGATGGAGACTGAACTGACGCATTCGCGAGCAAGCCCGCTCCCACAGTTATTGCGGCAAGCTTGCGCCTTTCAGCGATTACTCGATGAAAGTCACCACACCATCCTTCAGCGACTTCACGCGAGCCAGCGACTCGACGCGGTAACCCTGCGAATCCAGCTCCGCACGGCCGCCCTGGAACGACTTCTCGATCACGATGCCCAAGCCCGCGACGGTGGCGCCGGCCTGTTTGATGATCGAGATCAGCGCCTGGGATGCCTTACCGTTGGCCAGGAAGTCGTCGATGATCAGCACGCGGTCGCTGCTGGTCAGGTGACGCGGGGAGATGGCCACGGTGCTTTCGGTCTTTTTGGTGAACGAGTAGACGGTCGCCGACAGCAGGTTTTCAGTCAGGGTCAGGGACTGTTGCTTGCGGGCGAAGATCACCGGCACGCCGAGGTTCAGACCGGTCATGATCGCCGGGGCGATGCCCGAGGCTTCGATGGTGACGATCTTGGTGATGCCCGAATCCTTGAACAGCGTGGCGAATTCGTCGCCGATCAGCTTCATCAGGGCCGGGTCGATCTGGTGGTTCAGGAAGGCGTCGACCTTCAGGACCTGGTCGGAAAGCACGATGCCTTGTTCGCGGATTTTCTGGTGCAATGCTTCCATGAAGCTGTCCTCATTTGACGCTTTGTGCGTCGAAGGTCTAGTAAAAAGTGGTCAATTCTAGCGCTTTAACATCGCGCGTATATCAGCCAATGCGCTGTTGCCCCGCACGGCTTTGACTTCGGTCGGTGTGTCGTCGTTGCCTTCCCAGGCCAGGTCGTCCGGCGGCAGTTCATCGAGGAAGCGGCTTGGCGCGCAGTCGATGATCTCGCCGTACTGTTTGCGCTTGGCGGCGAAGGTAAACGCGAGGGTCTGGCGCGCGCGGGTGATGCCCACGTAGGCCAGGCGGCGTTCTTCTTCGATGGTGTCGGCTTCGATACTGGAACGGTGCGGGAGGATTTCCTCTTCCATGCCCATGATGAACACGTAAGGGAATTCCAGGCCCTTGGACGCATGCAGCGTCATCATCTGCACGCCTTCGGCGCCGTCTTCCTCTTCCTGCTGACGTTCGAGCATGTCACGCAGGACCAGTTTGCCGATGGCGTCCTCGACGGTCATTTCGCCGTCTTCGTCTTTTTCCAGGGTGTTCTTCAAGGCTTCGATCAGGAACCAGACGTTGCTCATCCGGTAGTCCGCAGCCTTGTCGCTGGAGCTGTTGGTGCGCAGCCAGTTCTCGTAGTCGATGTCCATGACCATGCTGCGCAGGGCGGAGATCGGGTCTTCGCCGGCGCACTGCTCGCGCACCTTGTCCATGAAGCGCTTGAAGCGCGACAGGCGATCGGTGAAGCGGCTGTCCAGATGCTCGCCCAGGCCGAGTTCGTCGGTGGCGGCGTACATCGAGATCTTGCGTTCGGTGGCGTAGTTGCCGAGTTTTTCCAGGGTCGTCGAGCCGATTTCACGGCGCGGCACGTTGATCACCCGCAGGAAGGCGTTGTCGTCGTCCGGGTTCACGATCAGGCGGAAGTAGGCCATCAGGTCTTTCACTTCCTGACGGCCGAAGAAGCTGTTGCCGCCGCTCAAACGGTACGGCACCTGATGGTGCTGCAGTTTCAGCTCGATCAGCTTGGCCTGGTAGTTGCCGCGATAGAGGATCGCGAAATCGCTGTACGGGCGGTCGGTGCGCAAGTGCAGGCTGAGGATTTCCATGGCCACGCGCTCGGCTTCGGCGTCCTCGTTGCGGCAGCGGATCACGCGGATCTCGTCGCCGTGGCCCATTTCACTCCACAGCTGCTTCTCGAATTCGTGCGGGTTGTTCGAGATCAGCACGTTGGCGCAGCGCAGGATGCGGCTGGTGGAGCGGTAGTTCTGCTCCAGCATCACCACTTTCAGGGACGGGTAGTCGTCCTTGAGCAGCATCAGATTTTCCGGCCGCGCGCCGCGCCAGGCGTAGATCGACTGGTCGTCGTCGCCCACCACGGTGAACTGGTTACGCTTGCCGATGAGCATTTTCACCAGCAAATACTGGCTGGCGTTGGTGTCCTGGTATTCGTCGACCAGCAGGTAACGCACCTTGTTCTGCCACTTTTCGAGGATGTCGGCGTGCTCTTCGAAGAGTTTCACCGGCAGCAGGATCAAGTCGTCGAAGTCCACCGCGTTGAACGCCTTGAGCGTGCGCTGGTAGTGGGTGTAGACGATGGCGGCGGTCTGTTCCTTGGGGTTGCGGGCGTTTTCCAGGGCCTGGGCCGGCAGGATCAGGTCGTTTTTCCAGGCGCCGATCATGTTCTTGATCTCGTCGACGCCGTCGTCGCCTGCATATTCCTTCTGCATGATGTCGGTCATCAGCGACTTGACGTCGGTTTCGTCGAAGATCGAGAAACCGGGTTTGTAGCCCAGCCGTTCATGTTCCTTGCGGATGATGTTCAGGCCCAGGTTGTGGAAGGTGCAGACCGTCAGGCCGCGACCTTCGCCGGCACGCAGCAGCGTGCCGACCCGTTCCTTCATCTCGCGCGCGGCCTTGTTAGTGAAGGTCATGGCGACGATGTACTGGGCACGGATGCCGCAGTTCTGGATCAGGTGCGCAATCTTGCGCGTGATCACGCTGGTCTTGCCGGAGCCAGCACCGGCGAGCACCAATAGAGGGCCGCCGACGTAGTTCACGGCTTCTTGCTGCCGGGGATTGAGTCGGGACATACGAAAATTCGGGAGTCGTTGACGAAATGGGCCGGCATTTTAACAGGCTCAGCGATTTGTGCTGCTCTCTCCGACTTGTGACGCAGCACGCGATTCAAATTTGCCGGTTTTGTTACTTTCACGCAGGATGCGCGGTGATTTTGCGGCTAATGTTCTCATTCGTGACACAAAATAACGTTTTGATAACCGTTGTCGTTTGGTCATTGGTAGCCGCAACGGCATAATGCCTGCCGCCCACATCATTGCAGAGTCTAGGGAGTCAGCTTGACTACGCCTGTCGAACCCTTGCGTTTGCTGCTACTGGCCGAAGAGCCAGCGTGGACAGCGTTATTGCGCGAGTGTCTGGCTCCGTTGGGGAGTGCGGCGGTGCTGATCAGCGCGCCGAACTGGGAGTCGGTCAGCAGTCTGTTCGAAGACAACCGCCACGCGGTGTTGTTGACCGTTCCCGCGTTGCAGCCGGCGCCCGGCCGTTGCAGTCTGCCGACGGTATTGCTTCTGGAACACGAACCGGCGACCGCGCCCGACGGCGTCAGCGACTGGCTGGTATTCGATGCCCTCGATGCCGGCATGCTCCGGCGTTGCCTGCGGCATGTGCGCGAACGTGGCGTGCTGGAAAACACCCTGCAACGCCTGGCCGAACAGGATCCGCTGACCGGCATCGCCAACCGTCAGGGCTTCCAGACCCTGCTTACGGCGCGCCTCGCCGAAAACGACGGCCGCGGCCTGGCCCTCGGGCACCTCGACCTCGACAACTTCCGCCACGCCAACGACGCCCTTGGCCACCAGGCCGGCGACCGCCTGATCCTGCAAGTCGTCGCACGGCTGAAAAGTCAGCTGGAAGTCGGCGATCAACTGGCGCGCCTGGGCAGCGATGAATTCGCCCTGCTGATCGATACCCGCCGCGCCCCGCAACGGGCGGAATGGATGGCCGAACGGATCACCGAAGCTCTGGCTGAACCTTACTGGGTCGACGGCGAAAGCCTTTTGATCGGCTCCAGCCTCGGCATCGCCCATGCCCGCGCCCAGGGCGGCGCCGATCCGCTGATGTGGCACGCGCACATCGCCATGCAGCAGGCCAAGAGCACTCAGGGCTGCACCTTTCACATCTTCAACGAGCGGATCAACCGCAACGCGCGGAGCATGGCCGACCTCGAAAGCGAGCTGCGCCGGGCCTTGCGTCGCGATGAGCTGGAGCTGCATTACCAGCCGCGCCTGAATATGCAGGACGGCCAGATCGTCGGCCTCGAAGCCTTGGTGCGCTGGCGCCACAGCGAACGCGGCCTGCTACCACCGAGCGAATTCGTGCCGCTGGCCGAGCAGAGCGGCTTGATCGTGCCGCTGGGTTACTGGGTGATTTCCCGGGCCTTGCGCGATATGCAGGCGTTGCGCGAACGCGGATTGCCGGCGCTGCATATGGCGATCAACCTGTCGTTCCGCCAGTTTCAGGACAGCCAGTTGCTGCCGACGCTCAGCCGCTTGATCGCCGAGCGCGGTGTCGAGGCGCAATGGCTGGAATTCGAACTCACCGAAACCGCCGTGATGCGCCGCAGCGATCTGGTCAAGCAGACCATGGACGCTCTCGGTCGCCTCGGCGTGCGTTTCTCGCTGGATGACTTCGGCACCGGGTTCTCGTCGTTCGTGCACCTCAACAGCCTGCCGATCACCTTGCTGAAGATCGACAAGAGTTTCGTCGGCGGCATGGAGCAGCGCGAAGAGAACCGCAAACTGGTGCACGCGATGATCAACCTCGCGCACAACCTGCATCTGGAAGTGGTGGCCGAAGGGGTGGAAACCCGCGAGCAGCTGGATCTGCTTCGCGGGTTCGGTTGCGATCAGGTGCAGGGTTACCTGATCAGCAAGCCGTTGCCGTTGGCGGAACTGATTGATTATCTGGTGGCTGATGCCAGTCAGCCACCGCTGGGAATCGTGGTTTAGCCTCAAGACCCTGTGGGAGCGAGCTTGCTCGCGATGGCGGAGTATCAGTCGAACGATTAGTCACTGACACACCCTTATCGCGAGCAAGCTCGCTCCCACAGTGAAACTCACTCGGGCTGAGCGATCTTGAAGTCTTGAGGTTGCGGCTCGAGCCGAATCATCCGCTTCATCTTCCATTCGAACGCCAGCGTCAGGCTCACCGCCGCACACGCCAGCCCCAGCGCCAGGCCCCACCAGACGCCGGTCGGCCCCCAGTGCAGATGGAACGCCATCAGCCACGCCGCCGGCGCGCCGATCAGCCAATAGCAACCGAGCCCGACCAGGAATGTGGTCTTGGCATCCTTGAGCCCGCGAATGCAGCCCATGGCAATCGTCTGCGTGCCGTCGAACAGCTCGAACCACGCTGCCACGGCCAGCAGGCTCACCGCCAGACGAATCACCTCGGCAAACGCCGGGTCGTTATGGTCGAGGAACAAACCGACCAGTTGATTCGGCAACAACCAGAACACCATCGCAAACCCCAGCATCACCACCGCACCAAAGACGATGCCGACCCGCCCGGACATCCGCGCATCGCTCAATTGCCCGGCGCCGTAGTGCTGGCCGACGCGCATGGTGATCGCATACGACATCCCCGCCGGAACCATGAACGCCACCGAGACGATTTGCAGGGCGATCTGGTGCGCCGCCAGTTGCGTGCTGCCCATGGTGCCCATGCACAACGCGGCGAAGGCGAACAGCCCGACTTCCACCGCATAGGTGCCGCCGATCGGGAGACCCAGGCGCCAGAGTTCTTTCAGGTACTGCCGGTTCGGCCGCGACAGGCCTTCACGCAACGGGTACGCGTCGTAGGCCGGATGCCGACGGATGTGCCATGCCAGCGCCAGTGCCATGCAGTTGGCGACAATCGCCGTGACCAGACCGATACCGGTCAGCCCCAGTTTCGGCAGGCCGAACATGCCGGTGATCAGCGCGTAATTGAGCAGGAAGTTGGCCACCGTACCGGCGAGGCTGATGACCATCACCGGCGTTGCCCGGCCGATGGCGCTGGTGAAGCCGCGCAAGGCCATGAAGCTCAGGTAGCCGGGCAGGGCGAACGGCAGGGCGATCAGAAATTGCCCGGCGGCGTTGACATTGGTCTCGGTCTGGCCGAACAGCAACAGCACCGGTTTCAGGTTCCACAACAGCAGCCCGGCACCGAGCGCCATCAGCCACGCCAGCCAAAGCCCGGCCTGAGTCAGGCGGGCGGCGCCGATGATGTCGCCGGCGCCCTGACGAATCGCCACCAGAGTGCCGACCGCCGCGATCACGCCGATGCAGAAAATCGACACGAACGAATAGCTCGCTGCGCCCAGACCGCCACCGGCCAGCGCTTCGGGACTGAGGCGCGCCATCATCAAGGTGTCGGTCAGCACCATCAACATGTGCGCCAACTGCGAGGCGATCAACGGCCCCGCCAGCCGCAGGATGGCCCAGAGTTCGGTACGCACAGGACGCTGCATGGCGTTCACATCCTTATAAAAGAGGGAGCAAGAGACCGTCGATTCTCAGGGTTTGGCGCGGGTTGCACAAAGGGATAAAAAGGATGGGTGGCATGATTAAAACTCATCCTGCCGCGATTCTGCTAAGTTGGCGCAATCCCGCCATAGGAGCGCTGTGCATGTCCCGTCGTCTTCCACCCTTGTATGCCCTGCGCGCATTCGAAGCGGCGGCCCGCCACAGTTCGTTCACCCGGGCAGCCGAAGAGTTGTCGATCACTCAAAGTGCGGTGAGCCGACATATTCGTACGCTCGAAGAGCATTTCGCCTGCCGCTTGTTCCACCGCAGCGGGCGCAACCTGCAACTGACCGAGTCGGCGCGCCTGCTGCTGCCGGGCATCCGTGATGGCTTTGCCGCGCTGGAACGGGCCTGCAATACCTTGCGCGCCGAAGATGACATCCTGCGCATGAAAGCCCCGTCGACCCTGACCATGCGCTGGTTGCTGGCGCGGCTCAGTCGTTTCCGCCATTTGCAGCCAGGCAACGAGGTGCAACTGACCAGCGCGTGGATGGACGTGGATTCGGTGGACTTCAACAACGAACCCTTCGATTGCGCGGTGTTGCTGAGTGACGGGCATTTCCCGCCGGACTGGGAAGCCAGCCTGCTGTTTCCGGAGGAGCTGATTCCGGTCGGTGCGCCGAATCTGCTCAACGATCAGCCGTGGGATGTGGCGCGGCTGGCCAGTGCCGAGTTGCTACACCCGACGCCGGACCGCCGCGACTGGCGCAGTTGGCTGGAACACATGGGGCTGTCGGATCAGGTGTCGCTCAAGGGCGGGCAGGTGTTCGATACCCTGGAACTCGGGATGATTGCGGCAGCCCGGGGCTATGGGGTGTCCATGGGCGATCTGCTGATGGTGGCCGAGGATGTCGCGCAAGGACGCTTGAGTCTGCCGTGGCCGACGGCGGTCGCCAGCGGACTGAATTATTACCTGGTGTGGCCAAAGACCCGTCCGGGAGGTGAACGTTTGCGCCGCCTCAGCGACTTCCTGCAAGGCGAAGTCCGCGCCATGACGCTGCCGGCGGTCACGCGCTTGAGCTGAATCGTTCGAGCCTGCACAATGCCGGCCTTTCGCCATAACCCTGCTGTTCGCTCAAGTATTCGGTTTTACCGCCGAATACGTGCATGTGGAACCGTCGTGCCGGTTACCACGATTCACCCCCATTAGAAAATTACCCGAGCTGCGATCAAGGAGGATCGGAAGTTCGGCCAGGAGCTGTCCATGTCTCAACCTCGCGCTCGGATCGCCTCGCAGCTGGGCCTCGCGCTCGCCGTGATACTGGCGATAGTCATCAGCGGCAGTACGGTGTTCGCTCTGCGTTCGCTGGACACTGCCAACCTCGCCACCCGTGAAGAACACCTGGCCAGCGAGGCACGCCTGCTCGCCGACCAATTGAGCACCTTCCACGGCACGCTGCGTGAAAGCACCCAGCGCTTGAGCGGGTTGTTCGAGAAGCGCTTCAGTGCAGGTCTGAGCATTCATCCGAGCGAGCCGGTGACCGTGGCCGGCACCCAGACGCCGGGCCTGCACCTGGGCAGCGAAGTGTTGAACAACAACTTCAAGGAAGTCGACGAGTTCAAACAGATGACGGCGGGTGTCGCCACGCTGTTCGTGCGCAGCGGCGAAGATTTCATCCGCGTCAGCACCTCGCTGACCAAACAGGATGGCACCCGCGCCATCGGCACCGTGCTCGATCACGCTCACCCGGCCTATGCGAAGTTGATGGCAGGGCAGGGCTACGTCGGTCGCGCTCTGCTGTTCGATCGCTCCTACATGACTCAGTACACCCCGGTGCGAGACAGCAGCGGCAAGGTGATTGCGGTGTTGTTCGTCGGCTTCGATTACACCGACGCGCAAAACGCCCAGTTTGAAAACCTCAAGCGCTTCCGCATCGGCCAGACCGGTTCGCTGGCGCTGCTGGACGAGAAGAATCAATGGCTGGTCGCGCCGGCGGGCGTGCAGGCGCTGGATCAAGCGATTCCTGTGGTCAACGATTTGGCGAAGGCGCCGGGTAAAGGCCGGTTCTGGAGCGACAAGTCCGAAGACTTCTACAGCATCGCTGTGCCGTTCGACGGTGGTCCGTGGTCGGTGGTGGCAAGCATGCCGAAGGCCGAGATCCGCGCGGTGACCTGGAGCGTCGGCACCCAACTGGCCATCGGCAGCCTGCTGGCGATGTTGCTGGCGGTCGGCTCCGTGGTCTGGTTGCTGCGCAGCAAGCTGGCGCCGCTGGGCGATCTGGTGCGTCAGGCCGAAGCCCTGGGCGCCGGTGATCTGAGCGTGCGCCTGAGCGTGTCGAGCAACGACGAGATCGGTCAGCTGGCTCGCGCGTTCAACCAGATGAGTCAGGCACTGTCGACCATGGTCGAGCACATCCGCCGCGCTTCGGAAGAGGTCAACCGCCGGGCTCAAGCGCTGTCCGGTCTGTCCGGTGGCGCGTACGAAGGCATGGAGCAGCAGTCCGGCGAGATCACCAGCATGGCCGGCGCGGTAGAGGAGTTCTCCGCCACCTCGCTGAACATTGCCGACAACATGGGCAACACCCAGCGTCTGGCCCAGGAAAACGCCCAGCAGACTCAGATCGGTCGTACGTCGATGGAAGAGGCGTCTTCCTCGCTGGAGCAGATTGCCGGCGCACTGAACACCACCGCGACCGTGATCAATACGCTCGGTCAGCGCTCCCAGGAAATCGGCGGCATCGTCAGCGTGATCACCTCGATTGCCGAACAGACCAATCTGCTGGCGCTCAACGCCGCCATCGAAGCGGCCCGTGCCGGTGAGCAAGGTCGCGGGTTTGCCGTGGTGGCCGATGAAGTGCGCAATCTGGCGTCGCGCACCCGTCAGGCGACGGACGAAATCTCCGGGATGATCCACAGCATCCAGCAGGAAACCGGCAACGCCATCAGCACCATGGAACAAGGCAACGTGCTGATGCAGGAAGGCCTGTCGCGTAACGCCAATGTAGCTTCGGCGCTGGCGCGGATCGATGAGCAGAGCCGTTCGGCAGGGCAACAGTTTGCGGCGATCACCACCGCGACCCAGGAACAGAGCAGCACCGCGACGCTGTTGAGCAGCAATCTGCAGAGCATCGCGATGGCCAACAGCGAGCAGCGCGAAGTGGTGTCGAACCTGGCAATCACCGCCAAGGAGCTGGAAGGTCTGGCAGCCGACCTGCGCCAAGAGGTCGACCGCTTCCGTTGAGGCGCCTCTGAAATAGCGATCGCGAGCAGGCTCGCTCCCACAGGGTTTTTGTTGGACCTGTGAGAGCGAGCCTGCTTGCGTTTGGGCCCGCCACGACCTCGGCACTTACTGAGTCGCCGGCCGATACTGCAACGCTTCGGCCAGATGTTCGCGACTGATATCCGCGCGCTTCTCCAGATCCGCCAACGTCCGCGCGACCTTGAGCAGCCGATGCGCCGAGCGCAGCGACAAGGTCAGTCTTTCGCACGCCGTCTCCAGCCAGGTTTCATCGGCTGTGGATAACTTGCAGTGCTTCTTCAGTCCCGGCAAATCGAGAAACGCATTGGCGCAGCCCTGGCGCTTTTGCTGGCGCTCGCGGGCCTCGGCGACCAGCGTGGCCGCGCTGGCGCTGTCCTCTCCCGGTTTTACCGCAGGGTTCAGCGCTGTCGCCTCCCGCGCCACCGTCAGGTGTAAATCGATCCGGTCCAGCAACGGCCCCGACAGTTTGTTGCGATAGCGCTGCACCATGTCCGGCGTGCACGAACACTTGCCGCTCGGCTCGCCAAGATATCCACAGGGACAGGGATTCATCGCCGCCACCAGCTGGAATCTCGCGGGAAACCGAACTCGCTCCTTGGCTCGGGCAATCACGATGCAGCCGGATTCCAGCGGTTCGCGCAGAACCTCCAGCACCTTGCGATCGAACTCGGGCAGCTCATCGAGAAACAGCACTCCATGATGGGCGAGGGTAATTTCGCCGGGTTGCGGTTTTGAACTGCCACCGACCAGCGCTGGCCCGGAGGCCGAGTGATGCGGTTGGCGAAACGGGCGCTGCGGCCAGTGGGTCAACGGTGCGCCATTGGCAACGGATTGAATCGCCGCCACCTCCAGCGCTTCACTCTCGGCCAGCGGTGGCAGCAACCCCGGTAATCGACTGGCCAGCAACGTCTTGCCCGTCCCCGGTGGTCCGCTGAACAGCAGGTTGTGGGCGCCGGCGGCGGCAATCAGCAGCGCCCGTTTGGCGGCCAGTTGGCCCTGTACTTCATTCAGGTCGGGATAGGGTTTGGCGGCATGGATCAGCCCATCAGAGACGTAAGGCTCGACCGGTGTATGCCCGTTGAAATGCGCCACGGCCTCCAGCAGATGATCCACCGCGATCACCCTCAGCCCCGACGCCAGACAAGCCTCCTCGGCATTTGCCCGCGGCACCACCAGCGTCCGCCCGGCCTTGCGCGCCGCCAGCGCCGCCGGCAACACCCCACGCACCGCCCGAACTGCGCCGGATAACGCCAGCTCACCCAGACATTCCACATCATCGAGGGTCAACGTCGGCACCTGCACACTCGCCGACAGAATCCCCAGCGCAATCGCCAGATCGAACCGCCCGCCATCCTTGGGCAAATCCGCCGGCGCCAGATTCAACGTGATCCGCCGCGCCGGAAACTGCAGCCCGGAATTGATGATCGCACTGCGCACGCGGTCCTTGCTCTCCTTCACCGCCGCTTCGGGCAGGCCGACCATGGTCAGCGAGGGCAAGCCGTTGGCCAGGTGGACTTCAACGGTGACGGCGGGAGCATCCACGCCTATCTGGGCGCGGCTGTGGACGATGGCGAGGGACATGGTCGTTCCTTGAGTTGAATCGAGGGGCCGCTTCCTGCGGGTTGTTGAAGGGTAGTTGAGCGAGGTTCTAGCGTTTGAGTAGAGGTTTACAAGACGTATCAGAAAGCGGTTGTGCGGGCCTATGCGTTCATCTTCTGCCCGCTAACAGACCACTTGGCTCAAGCTCAGGTCCGCACGTAACGGCAACTTCAATAAACCTCCGTTGAATGGCTGACAAATTTCCAGCCAGTCGGAGTGCTTCGAGGTGTAGTTCAACAACCTGAAGTAGCTTTTTCTTTCTCTTTTTATCCTTCACAGAGACCTCCTTCCTGATGGGTGTCGCTAATGTAATGGCAGGCGTAAGGACAACATAAATAGGCGCAGACGCTGATTTTTGTAGGGGCGTGCCCTAATAGTTGTAGGACGCCAGCGAAAGCGACTCGACGGTCTTGTATCGCAAAGTCGGATGCTCCAGTTTGGCCGCTCAATGCAGCCTCTGGAGGCGAAAAATGGACCGCAATGGTATGCGCCCGACTCATCCGGGCGAGGTGCTGAATAAGGAATTCATGGAGCCGTTGGGCATGACGGTCATGGACTTGGGCATGCCCACAAACTGGCCTGAAACCGAGATCGAGAAGCTTGTGAAATGCCAACTCAGGATCTGCGCCGATCTGGCAATCAGGCTGGCCATCCACCTCAACACCACACCTGAGTTCTGGATGAATCTTCAGTCGACTTACGATTTGCGAAAAGCTGAAGTTTAGAGAGGAGCTTCGGTCCGTGATCAACTGGAGCGGCTGGCGCATTGCGCTTGATCTGAATCCAAGGTCGTACGGCGGGGAGCTGAACAGTTGCTGTGACTACTCCTCAGAAAACCGATTGTTGCAGATATATCGAGGCGAAAAAAAACCGCCTTGAGGAGACGGTTTTTTAGTTGCAGGCTTCGGTGAGGCCAAGGCCTGCGCATCCTTAGTGGACACACTCACGTTTGCTGAGGTTATGCAGGTTTGCTCCTGGATGCAAGCGTCAGGATCACTTGGCGCCCAGCAAGGCAGGGCTGAGAGATGACGTGTCTGATATGCCGGGAATACACGCTTAACGCCTTGATACAACTTGTTTAAATGAATTTTGTAGGGGCTGCAATACCATCCGTTGCGACGATGCCCACTCATGGAGTGTTCACAGAGTGTGGCCGGGAGCGTAAAGATTTCATGTCCCCCAACACGGTGTGAGAACCGTGCCGGTGCTTTTTTGGGGGATCCACACCCGGCCGCCTTGGTGGGCACACTCACGTGTAGTCCCGAAGGTGTTCGTACGCCGGAAAGAGCATCGGAGGTTTGGCCCCACGCAAGGAGGGCCAAAATATGTCTAAGTTTCTTAAACATATGTGGCGCCTCGTCAGGATCGTGCTATGGGCTTTTCGCCTGTACGAGATTCTGCGAGACCGTTGGAATAATTCGCTGTAAGAATTGAACCGACGGAAACCGTTCCTGCCTCGGCAGGAGCGGTTTTAGCTTCTCAATTCACTCAGCCGGCGGCGTCAGCTTCGCTTCCATCTCCGCCACCTTCGCCTCAAGGCTCTCGAGCCGGGCGCGAGTGCGCGCCAGCACCACCATCTGACTATCGAATTCTTCGCGGCTCACCAGGTCCAGTTTGCTGAAGGCGCTTTGCAGCAGCATCTTGAACTGGCTTTCGATTTCGGCTTTTGGCAAGGGCGTGTCGCCGCTGAACAGGCGGGAGGCGGTGCCGCTCAGGGCGTCGAGGAAGTCTTTGGGCGCGAGCATGGGATATGTCCTGGAAACAATGGCCGGCAGTGTATCACGCAGTGTCTATAGTCATTGGCGCAGGCACGGATGCACGCTTTTCGCGCAACTGGATGCACGGCCACGCACCGTTGTTGTGCGTATCCCGAGTGCCATTTGGGTGATGGCATCTGTGGCAGCGGCCAAGGGATTGAAATCAGTGGTTTTTGGCGAGATGGCAAGCTTTCTGCTTAGTCACCTTCGACCCATGCACTGATGCAGTCGCTGTGACGAATGCAGTGCGGCAGACGGAGCGGGGAGTTTCGTCTGGAGCGGTTAGCTGGCGTCGACAACGAAGCGTTACAAAGCCAGGCACTGCGCTTAGACTTGAGTCGGGTTTGTTTTCCTGGGGCAAGTCCACCAATTCGGGAGAGAGTTTCATGAAGCTAGTCACTGCCATCATCAAGCCGTTCAAGTTGGACGACGTGCGCGAGTCGCTGTCCGAAATCGGCGTGCAGGGCATTACCGTTACTGAAGTCAAAGGCTTCGGTCGGCAGAAGGGTCACACCGAGCTGTATCGCGGCGCGGAGTATGTGGTCGATTTTCTGCCCAAGGTGAAAATCGACGTTGCCATCGACGACAAGGATCTGGATCGGGTTATCGAGGCGATAACCAAGGCTGCCAACACCGGCAAGATCGGTGACGGCAAGATCTTCGTGGTCAATCTGGAACAGGCGATCCGCATCCGTACCGGCGAAACCGATACCGACGCGATCTAAACGCCGCCACAAACCCAACGCCCCAGGAGAAAACAATATGACTCTGCGTAAATTCGCAGGGCTAGGAGCCCTGTTGTCTATCGTAATGCCCGGCCTGGCCATGGCGGCAGACGAAGTGGCAGCTCCAGTCCTGAACTCCGGCGACACCGCCTGGATGCTCACCTCCACCGCCCTCGTGCTGTTCATGACCATTCCCGGCCTCGCGCTGTTCTACGGCGGCATGGTCCGGTCGAAAAACATTCTTTCCGTGATGATGCAGTGCTTCGCCATTACCGGTCTGATCAGCGTCCTGTGGGTCATCTATGGCTACAGCATCGCGTTCGACACCACCGGCATGGAGCAGGGCGTCGTCAACTTCAACTCGTTCGTGGGCGGTTTCGGCAAGGCGTTCCTGGCCGGCGTCACCCCAGCGAGCCTGACCGGCCCCGCGGCGCTGTTCCCCGAGGCGGTCTTCATTACCTTCCAGATGACCTTCGCGATCATCACCCCGGCGCTGATCGTCGGTGCGTTCGCCGAGCGGATGAAGTTCTCCGCGATGCTGATCTTCATGGGCATCTGGTTCACCCTGGTCTATGCACCGATCGCGCACATGGTCTGGTCCGGCAACGGCGGCCTGATGTGGGACTGGGGCGTGCTCGACTTCGCCGGCGGCACCGTTGTGCACATCAACGCCGGTGTGGCCGGTCTGATTGCCTGCCTGGTGCTGGGTAAACGCAAAGGCTTCCCGACCACCCCGATGGCGCCACACAATCTGGGTTACACCCTGATGGGCGCGGCGATGCTGTGGGTTGGCTGGTTCGGCTTCAACGCCGGTTCCGCTGCGGCCGCCAATGGCACCGCCGGCATGGCGATGCTGGTCACTCAGATCGCGACCGCCGCTGCTGCACTGGGCTGGATGTTCGCCGAGTGGATCACCCACGGCAAACCAAGCGCACTGGGTATCGCATCCGGCGTCGTTGCAGGTCTGGTTGCGATCACTCCGGCCGCTGGCACCGTGGGCCCGATGGGCGCTCTGGTGATCGGTCTGGCTGCGGGCGTGGTCTGCTTCTTCTGCGCCACCACGCTGAAACGCAAACTCGGTTATGACGACTCCCTTGACGCCTTCGGCGTGCACGGTATCGGCGGTATCCTCGGCGCGATCCTGACCGGTGTGTTCGCCGCACCGTCGCTGGGTGGCTTCGGCACCGTCACCGACATCGCCGCACAAGTCTGGATTCAGTGCAAAGGCGTTGGCTTCACCGTGATCTACACCGCCATCGTCACCTTCATCATCCTCAAGGTGCTGGATGCCGTGATGGGTCTGCGCGTGACCGAGGAAGAAGAATCGGTCGGCCTGGATCTGGCACAACACAACGAGCGCGGCTACAACCTGTAAGCACGCGCCGCAAAAAACTTGCCCGGCTCGCCGGGCATTTTTTTGTCTGGAATTTGTCTTCCCTGATACAGCTGAAAGGATTTTTCGTACTGCTTTGGTCGTGTTTACGACGAGTGTTTTTCTGCGGCCAAAGGCTTACATCATTGAAGGAATATTAGGGCCTTTGTTTTTTTCCAGAGCGCGCTAGAATGCGCCCCGAACGTGCGGAGAACTGTATGTGGCAACAGACTCTGATAACCCTGCGGGCACGGCCCCGGGGCTTTCATCTGGTGACGGACGAGTTGCTCGCCGGCCTGCCCGAACTCAAGGCATGCCGGGTCGGTCTGTTGCATTTGTGGCTGCAGCATACCTCGGCGTCGTTGACCATCAACGAGAACGCCGATCCGGCGGTACGTCGCGACTTCGAACGATTTTTCAATCGTCTGATCCCACAAGGAGCAGACGGCTATGAGCATAACGACGAAGGCCTGGACGACCTCCCGGCGCACTTCAAGGCCAGCGTGCTGGGCTGTCAGATCAGTTTGCCGGTAACGGCGGGCCGACTGGCACTGGGCACCTGGCAAGGCGTTTACCTGGGCGAGCACCGTGATCATGGCGGTGCCCGTAAAGTCCTCGCCACCTTGCACGGTGAAGGGGCATAAACCGTTGGTCACCAATGGTTACTGATTTTTTTCCGGCGACTTTCGACAGTCGCCAAAGCTGGTCTATAACTAATCTGCTTTTCGCAAGTCATGAGGTAGAACATGAGCGACGATGATCTGGAAAACGACGACCTCGAAGTAGGCGACGAAGACGAGGCCGAAGACGGTCTGGAAGCAGCAGCGGAAGACGTTGCTGAAGACGATGGCGGTGACGATACGCCGGCCCCGGCTGCCAAAGGCAAGGCCAAGGCTGCGGTGTCGGTCGACGAGTTGCCGAGCATCGAAGCCAAGAACAAGGAGCGCGATGCCCTGGCCAAGGCCATGGAAGAGTTTCTTGCGCGCGGCGGCAAGGTGCAGGAAGTGGAGGCCAACGTGGTCGCCGATCCGCCCAAGAAGCCGGACAACAAGTACGGCAGCCGCCCTATCTGAGGCGTGTCGCTTGCTTGCTGAAAAAGCCCGCCGTCGCTGCGGGCTTTTTCATGGGCGAAAGAAAATCAGCCGCGACTGTTCCAGCGGGCGAGCACGGCAGGCAGATCGTTCAGGCTGCGAATCTCGGCATCCGGCAGGCGTTCCGCTTCCCAGACCTTGCCTGTCGGGTTGAACCAGATCGCTCGCAGACCGGCCTGCTGCGCTCCGGCGATGTCATCCCCCGGGTGGTCGCCGATATGCACTGCCGCTTCGGCGCTCACGCCACCGCGCTGCAATGCTTCATGGAACAGTCGAGCATCCGGCTTGGCGATGCCGATGTCTTCGGCACACAGCGCAAACTTGAAGTAATCCGCCAGCCCGAGACGGCGGACATCGGCGTTGCCGTTGGTGACCACCCCGAGGGCGTAATGCTTGGCGAGAGTTTCCAGAATCGGCTCGACCTCCGGGAACACCGCGATCTGATGGCGCGCATGCAGAAACACTTCAAAACTCTTGTCTGCCAGATCCGACGCTTCGCTGTGGGCGTATCCGGCTTCCTCCAGCGCATGGAACAGCACTCGCCGGCGCAGTGCGCTGATGCGGTGTTTCAACCCCGGCTCGTTGGCCAGTACCCGCTCGCGAATCGACCACAGATGTTCCACCGGCACCGCGCCCAGATTCGGCGCATGTTCGCTCAGCCATTCGCGCAAAACCGCTTCGGCGCTGACGATCACCGGGGCGGTGTCCCACAGGGTGTCGTCGAGGTCGAAGGTGATCAACTGGATGCTCATGAATCGTCGCCTTTCATGCGTTTGGCCCGTGGATGGGCGCTGTCGTAGACCGCCGCCAGGTGCTGGAAGTCCAGGTGGGTGTAGATCTGGGTGGTCTTGATGTCCGAGTGGCCGAGCAATTCCTGCACCGCGCGCAGGTCCTGGGAGGACTCGAGCAAATGGCTGGCGAAGGAGTGCCGCAGCATGTGCGGGTGCAGGTTCTGCCCCAGTTCGCGCTCGCCGGCGAGTTTGACCCGCACCTGAATCGCTCGCGGGCCAAGACGTCGGCCCTGCTGGCTGACGAATACGGCGTCGTCCGCCGGATTGGTCAGCGCCCGCAGCGGCAGCCATTGCTCCAGTGCTTCCCGGGCCTTTTTGCCGACCGGCAACAGGCGTGTCTTGCTGCCCTTGCCGAGTACCTGAACCATGCCGTCGGCCAGATCGAGCTGGTCGAGATTGAGCCCGGTCAGCTCCGACAGGCGCAGGCCGGAGGAATAGAACAACTCCAGAATCGCCTGATCGCGTCGAGTGAGAAAATCGTCCTCGACTGCACCTTCAAGCAGTTGCAGGGCGCGGTCGGTGTCGAGGGTTTTCGGCAGGCGGCGTTCGCCTTTGGGTGGTGCTAGGCCGGTGGCCGGATCGTGATCGCAGAGGCCTTCGCGATTCAGATAATGATAGAGCCCGCGCACCGCCGAGAGCAGGCGCGCCAGACTGCGCGAGGACTGGCCCTGGGCATGCAGGCGGGCGACCAGGCTGCGCAGGCGCTGGATGTCCAGCGCCTGCCAGCTGCCAATGTTCTGTTTGTTGCACCAGCCGAGAACTTTGTCGAGGTCGCGTCGGTAGGCCGACAGCGTGTGCGGCGACACCTGCCGCTCACTGCGCAGGTGTTCGCAGTAAGCGTCCAGTTGTCGTTCCATGCTCAGCGTACCGAGCGCAGGGAGCTGTTGACCCGTGGCAGCACGCGACCCATGACTTCGGCGATGTAGCTGAGGAACAGCGTGCCGACCGAGCTCTTGTAGTGCTGCGGATCACGGCTGGCAATGGCCAGAATCCCGTGGATGCCCTGATGGCTGACGGCGACCACGGCAGTGGAGCCGATCTGCTTGCGCTGCTCTTCGCCGAACAGGAAGTCCAGCTCATGTTCACGCAGGCTGCCGCTGACGCTCTTGCCTTCGGTAAGCAGGCCGCCGATGGCGGTCTGCGCGTCGGCGTGGGTCACCCAGCGACCGACCGGGGCCGGGTTGTCGCCGAGCAGAATCAGGCTGACGAAGGGCACCTGAAAATCCTGGCGCAGGCTGTCTTCAACGCTGATCACCACGTCTTCCAGAGTGGCAGCGTCCATCAGCGCGAGGATCAGGCGACGGGTCTTGTCGAACAGGCGATCGTTGTCCCGGGCGACGTCCATCAAATGCGAGAGACGATGACGCATCTCGATGTTGCGGTCGCGCAGGATGGCCATCTGGCGCTCGACCAGCGAGACGGTATCGCCGCGCTGATGGGGGATGCGCAGGGACGGCAGCAGTTCTTCATGCTCGACGAAGAAGTCCGGATGAGCCTCCAGGTACGCGGCAACCGCTGCCGCCTCCAGGCTCTCGGACGCTGATTCACCGGACTGTCGGGCGGGTACCTGAGGCTTATCGGTCATGGCTTCTGCTCACTCAAAGACGCACTTGTCCTTCGTATACGCGCACTGCCGGGCCGGTCATCAACACCGGTTGGCCAGGGCCTGCCCACTCAATGGACAGGCGCCCGCCCGGCAGGTCGATCAGCAGTGGCGAATCCATCCACCCCTGACTGATCGCAGCTACAGCAGCAGCGCAGGCACCGGTGCCGCAGGCCTGGGTTTCCCCGGCGCCGCGCTCCCAGACGCGCAGTTGTGCGCGATGGCGGTCGATGACCTGGAGAAAACCGACGTTGACCCGCGCCGGGAAGCGCGGATGGTGTTCGATTTTCGGCCCCAGTTCATGCACCGGTGCAGTGTTGATATCGCTGACCCGCAGCACCGCATGGGGGTTGCCCATGGACACCGCCGCCAGATCCACCGGCGTACCGTCGACATCGACCTGATAACTCAGGGCCTGCTCCGGCGCCTGGAACGGAATGTCCGCCGGCACCAGACGCGGGGCGCCCATGTTCACGCCGATCTGGCCGTCGTTACGCACGTCCAGCTCGATGATGCCGCCCTTGGTCTCGACGCGGATCTGACGTTTGGCGGTCAGACGCTTGTCGAGCACGAAGCGGGCGAAGCAGCGCGCACCGTTGCCGCACTGCTCCACTTCGGAGCCGTCGGAGTTGAAGATCCGGTAACGGAAGTCCACATCCGGATTGCTCGGCGCTTCGACGATCAGCAACTGATCGAAACCGATGCCGGTGTGCCGGTCGCCCCACATTTTTGCGTGCTTGGGCTGAATATGCGCGTGCTGGCTGACCAGGTCGAGAACCATGAAGTCGTTGCCCAGGCCGTGCATCTTGGTAAAACGCAGCAGCATGGGGTTACTCCGGCAGCAGGCTTTCGCCGGCAAACAGCTCGGCCACGGTCTCGCGGCGACGCACTTCAAATGCCTGATCACCATCCACCAGCACTTCGGCGGCACGGCCGCGAGTGTTGTAGTTGGAGCTCATCACAAAACCGTAGGCACCGGCCGAATGCACGGCCAGCAGATCGCCTTCTTCCAGCGCCAATTCGCGTTCCTTGGCGAGGAAGTCGCCGGTTTCGCAGATCGGGCCGACGACGTCGTAGGTACGCGCAGCGGTCTCGCGTGGCTTGACCGGGGTCACGTCCATCCAGGCCTGGTACAGCGCCGGGCGGATCAGGTCGTTCATGGCCGCGTCGACGATGGCGAAGTCTTTGTGTTCGGTGTGCTTGAGGTACTCGACCTGGGTCAGCAGTACGCCGGCATTGGCAACGATGAAGCGGCCCGGTTCGAACACCAGCGCCAGATCGCGACCGACCAGACGCTCGCGCACGGCCTTGATGTAATCGGCGGCCAGCGGCGGCTCTTCATCGCGATAACGCACACCCAGGCCACCACCAAGATCGATGTGGCGCAGGTGGATGCCGCAATCGCCGAGGCGATCAACCAGATCCAGCAGGCGATCGAGGGCATCGAGGAATGGCGGCAGGGTGGTCAGTTGCGAACCGATGTGGCAATCGACGCCGACCACTTCCAGGTTCGGCAGGTGCGCGGCACGCACGTACACGTCTTCGGCGTCGGCGATGGCGATGCCGAACTTGTTCTCTTTGAGACCGGTGGAAATGTACGGGTGGGTGCCAGCATCTACGTCCGGGTTCACGCGCAGCGAGATCGGCGCACGAACGCCCAGCTCGGCGGCGACCACTTGCAGGCGCTCGAGCTCGTCGGTGGATTCGACGTTGAAGCAGTGCACGCCGACTTCCAGCGCACGGCGCATGTCGTCACGGGTCTTGCCGACGCCGGAGAACACGATCTTGTCCGGGCTGCCGCCGGCGGCCAGTACGCGTTCCAGCTCGCCACGGGAGACGATGTCGAAACCGGCGCCGATACGGGCCAGGACATTCAGGACGCCGAGGTTGGAGTTGGCCTTGACCGCAAAGCAGACCAGGTGCGGCATGCCGGCCAGCGCATCGGCGTAGGCCAGGTACTGGGCCTCGATGTGCGCGCGGGAGTAAACGTAGGTGGGAGTGCCGAAGCGATCGGCGATGGCGGACAGCGCCACACCTTCCGCGAACAGCTCCCCGCCACGGTAGTTAAAAGCGTCCATGGCGATCCCTTAGTAAACGTCGTGCTTGTGTGCCTTGGAGACAGGCTGCTTTTGCGAAGACTGGGCTTGCTCGGCCGGGTCCTGATCTTCATCGGGCAGGTACAGCGGGCCTTTTTGACCACAAGCCGAAACAAGGCAGGCAACCGCGACGAGCGCAGCAAGGGAAGAGATCAGGCGCTTCATGGCGAAATCCTTGAAAATGCGTTAATTGCGCCGGAGTATACCGGCCACCCGGCAGCTTGCCTATGCGACGGAACTCCCGTCCGGCGGGGCTCGGGCTGCGGCGCGGAAACTTTTCCCGCGTGGCGGGTGGATATTTCGTCGCCGGGCAGGGCGCTTGGTCGTTATCCTTTGCAATCGGCTGGCAGCGTCCGTATCTTGCGGCGCTTGAGCCTGATCAGACATTTTTTGAGGTTGCCGCAATGAGTTTGTCCGAAGCCCGTTTCCACGATCTGGTCGATGAAACCCAGGAAAAACTGGAAGACATCTTCGACGACAGCGACCTGGACATCGACATGGAGAACTCGGCCGGTGTGCTGACCGTCAAGTTCGAGAACGGCACCCAGCTGATCTTCAGTCGTCAGGAACCGTTGCGTCAGCTGTGGCTGGCCGCGGTGTCCGGTGGTTTCCACTTCGACTACGACGAAGAAAGCGAACGCTGGATGTGCGACAAGAGCGAAGAACAGCTCGGCGAAATGCTCGAGCGCATCGTCAAGCAGCAGGCCGGCACCGAATTCGATTTCGAAGGCCTGTGATTTCGTGACTGATACTGCGCCCGTCCGTCCGCCGAAGCCGCTCTACAGCAACGTCAGCCCGGCCGTCCCTTCGCCGTGCACCGGCGTGTGCCGGCTGGATGAGCAGAAGGTCTGCCTCGGTTGCATGCGCCATGTCGAAGACATCCGCGAGTGGCGTTCGGCCGATGACGAGCGCCGCCGGGTGATTTGTGCGCAGGCCGCTCAGCGCCGGCAGCTCGCCGGAGCGTAGCTTGTATATTTTTTGAGCTGTGATAGTGTCCGGAAACGCCTCAACCCATCGAGGCCTGGTGAAAACCCCGTCTTTTTTGGCGGGGTTTTGCTTTTTTTGTGTGCAGAAGAAAGGAGTCTGCCCGGATCATGACCGCACCTTCCATCACCCTTACCCGTCTGGACGTGCAACGTCTGGAGCGCCTGATCGACAGCCTGGATGACACGCTGCCGGGCGTGATCGCGCTGCAAACCGAACTGGACCGCGCCGATACCCTGGTCGGTCACGATGAAGTGCCTGCCGATGTCGTGACGATGAATTCCCGTGTGCACTGCCGCGAAGAAAGCAGTGGCAAGGACTACCACCTGACCCTGGTCTATCCGAAGCACGCCAACGCCGACGAAGGCAAAGTCTCGATCCTCGCTCCGGTCGGAAGTGCGTTGCTGGGCCTGAAGGTTGGTCAGCACATCGACTGGCCGGCTCCGGGTGGCAAAACCCTGAAGCTGACCTTGCTCGAAGTCGAATCGCAGCCGGCCAATGGCGGTGATTTCCCGGAGTAACCCGCCTCAGACCTGCTCGAGCGCCTCGTTCAGAGAGCGTTCCAGGTCGGCCTTGTAGCGCAGATACAGATTGCTCGAACTCTGCCCGTCACCGATCACACCCGACAGGTCCAGGTCGGTGATGTAGCAGCGGTAGCGCTCGGTTTCCCGGCGCTGCCCGACGATCTCCCGGGCGACCACGCTGAACAGCTGGTCGCCATGTTCCAGCTCGCTGAATTCCCGTTGATTGCAATACAGCGTGACCTGCACTTCGCCGGGTGCGGCTTTGCCGACGATCGCCTGCACGTCGTAGAACGGTTTGTTGACCGGCGTCTGCGGTGCCGGGCGCATTTCGACCCGTCGCGCGCGTCCGGGCCCTGATGGCAATAACTGGTAATACAAGATTTCAAGGCTGGCGGCATGGCCCGAATCCATCGGCAGCAGCGCTTCGCGGCGGAACTGGATCGATTGCAGGAACCGCTGCAACGGCACCAACAGGCTTTGCTCGTCGTGATAGGGCAAGTGCTGTTGCCACAGCGCATTGAACTCGTCGAGCACGTACAGCTCGGCCGTTTGCTCGGTGATCCGGTAGAACACCTGAATGCATTCAGGCTGGCCCATCGGCAGGATCAACGCCAGGTCGTGGTCTTCCAGCGCCATCGGGTCCAGGTGCAGCGGGCTGTAGCGCGGCTGTTCCTCGCCCAGGTAATCCAGCAGCGCCGGCAGGGTGGCGAGGGCGACATGGCTGACCTGACCCGGCACCAGCTCCAGCACGTGGTAATGCTGCTGCACCTGGATCAGGTAGCGGTGATTCAGATCGCTGAGCAACAGGGTCTGCGCGGTGTCGACAATTTCTTCCACCCGGCGGGCGATGAACTGCGCGCGGTTGTGACAGAAACAGCGCACTCGCAGCGATGGTTGTTGTGGTCCGCGCGGCAGGTTGTTGAGGTAATCGCGCAGGCAATCGAGCAGGGCGTGCGGGCCGTCGAAGCGGTTGACCAGCACTTCGTTCCAGCTGTTGAGCGTGACCTGATCCAGGGTCAGCACCAGGTTTTCGCGTACGCCGGCGTAGCTCAGAGAGTCCGTGCGTTCGGTGGTCATCAGAATGTTCAGGTCGCGGTGATGCTTGAGCGGGTCGACCCCGACATTCACCAGCATCAGCACTTCGCTCGGCACGGCGGCGCGCAGCAGCGGTTCTTCGGCAACGGTCGACAAGGGCAGGGCGATGCTTTGTTGCAGGCTGCCGAGGAGGTTGAACAGCTCGAACTCGCTCAGGTCGCTGGTGCCGGGATGCAGAGCGAGTCGGGTGCTGCTGTCGATCACGCCGTTGCGGTGGCACCAGGTCAGCAGTTCCAGCAACTCGCGGCTGCGCTTGATCGGCGCGAAGTGTTCCCACTCCAGCGCCGTCAGGCTGCCGTTGTACAGGCCCCACTGGGTTTGGCCCGGTTCTTTTTTGTTCGGCGATTGCACCAGGGTCAGGGTGTCTTCGGCCAAGTCCGGGGCAATGCCGGGATTGATGAACTCGACCTTGTCGGCCTTGCGTTCGAACGCGGCATACAGCCGCCGGCCGAGAACGTTGAGGTCGCGCTTGTTGATCAGGCTGACGGTCTGTTCGGTGCGGGCGAACTGGGTCAGGAAGCGGTAGCTGTAATTCAGTTCGTTGACCAGCGCCCGGCGTTCGGCGCTGACCTGTCGTACTTTCCACTGGCTGCGGCTGTCGAGCAGCGCCAGTTGCCGCTGGTCCCAGTGCCATTCGCTGGCCAGCCGTTCCAGCAGTGAACGTTGCCAGCTCTGGGTGCGGGTATTGCCGGTGAGCTTGCGGTTGACCTTGAGGTACAGCGCGCGGCGTACCAGCTCAAGCCGCTCTGGCTCATTGCGCGCAGTGAGGTATTCCTCGATCCGCCGGTAAACCACCATGTACGGATCCAGCTCGTCGAGATCCAGCCGGTTGGCGAACACCGCCTGCTTGAAGCGCAGGCTCAGGCATTGCACTTGTGGATGTTCGCTGGCGTAAACCTCGGTCAGCAGCAGCTTGAGCACCGATTTGTAAGGTGACTCGATGCCTTTGAACAGTTGCCACAGCCCGGCGCCGACGAACTCGCCCGGCGGAATGTGCGCCATCGGCCCCAGGTCGAGGGTTTCATCGTTGCGGATGAAACGCTTGGAAATCAGGGTGTGGGTGTACGCGTCGTAGGCGCGTTCTTCGTAGACCGGCACCAGCCACCAGATCGGCGTGCGCCCGGCCAGCCAGATCGCGGTGCGGTAGAACTCGTCCAGCAGCAGATAGTGCTGGGTGGTACCGCAATCTTCGGAGCTGAGCTGGGTATCGCGTTCGCCTTTGACGAAGCGCACCGGGTCGATCAGGAAAAAGTGCGCCTCGGCCCCCTGGCTGGCAGCCCAGGTTTCGAGCAACTGGCATTTCTTGCGCAGCTCGGCGAGTTCGCTGTCGCTCAGGTCGGGGGCGTGACAGACCCACACATCCATGTCGCTCTGGTCGGCCTGGGCCAGCGTGCCGAGGCTGCCCATCAGGAACAGCCCATGAATCGGCCGTGGCGGGTTGCTGCCGTGACGCGGCTTGTAGGAGAACGAGCGGGTCAGGCGCTGGGCTTCGGCAAGCGCATCGGCGTCCGGTTCGTAATTCGACAGCCCGGCCGGCGTGCTGCCCGAGACATAACCCGGCAGCAACGGATGATTGACGTGAAAAAACAGCGGCAGCAGCGTCAGCACACTTTGCTGACGCGTCGACAGGCCTTCGAGCGCCCGGTTCAGGCGGCCTTCATTGAGTTTGAGAAAACGTGCACGTAGCTGGCTGAGTACCTTGCGGTCGATGCCTTCGTCCAGGTCGGGGCGGATTTCATGGGTGCGGGTCATGTCGGCTCAAACCGGCGCGCAGGGCTCGGAGGCAAGGGGTCTCGGGTGTCCGGGAGTTTAGCGCCTGAGCGGCAGGAGTTTTAAGCTGAATTTGTTTTTTGACGTCAGATTTCTATCGCGCGGCGATGGGTGACGTTCATGGCTGGCCCGCGGAAATCCCGTGGCAGGGGTTTCCGTGGGCAAAGTCGGGAGGATCAGGCGGTTTGCTGCTCTTTGAGAATTGTCAGTACGGTTTGCACGTTCTGTGCGGCATCGCGACCGAGGCTGGTCAGGTAACCGCCATCAGGCTGGTCTGTCAGTTCTTTTTCGAACAGGCGTTGTGCGGCGGCAATGTGCTTCGGGGCAGCGGTCTGATGAATTTTCAGACCTTCCTGGGAACTGTCCAGGTTGAAGAGTGCGAGGACTTCCAGTTCGGCAACCAACTCAGGGGTAAGCGACATAAGGACTCCAGACTTTCTAGGAATTGGACGACAGCGCCCCTAAGGTGAACCTGCCGGCGCGGCCTGTCCAGTGCGCGTGTCAGGGTTTTTGTCCCGGGGTGGATTCCAGTGTAGTCAGGGGGCGGCAGAAGGCCGCGCAGATGGGTGACAAATTGTGTGGGAGCAGGCGTGCTCCCACAGGGCGGGGCCGTTTTACTGCTTTTCCGGTGGCAGTTCCGGCAGTGCGCGCAGCGCGGTTTCGTACCACTCGGTATCGAACGCGCGGTCTTCGTCGAGCATCGCGTCGATTTCACAGGCCAGCACGTGGGCCATCAGATTCAGGATGTCGTCACGCTCGTAACCGACCAGCGTCAGCTTGTTGAAGGTTGCCTTGGCCGCTGGCGGGTTGTCGCTTTCGATCTGGTTCTCGATCGCTTCGATCAGCGTCGATTCGGTGAACTCTTCTTCATCATTGTCGATGTCAGTCGGCTCGCTCATGGCAGGCTCCTCAAGGAAAGGCGCCAGTTTACCCGCATTCAGCGGCGTGATGCTGCTGGCGAGAATACCCGGAGCGATCTATAAACAGGCACTGCCCACCCCGCACGGCCTGGAGGCTATGTGATGTTCAAGCTCTATGGATTCTCCGTCAGCAACTACTACAACATGGTCAAACTGGCGCTGCTCGAAAAAGGCCTGCCGTTCGAAGAGGTCACGTTCTACCCGACGCCTACGCCTGAGTCCCTGGCCATCAGCCCGCGCGGCAAGGTGCCGGTGCTGGGAGCTGAAGGCGGGTACATCAACGAAACGATGGTGATGCTCGAATACCTCGAAAGCAGTCAGAAGGGTGTCCCGCTGTTGCCGACCGAGCCGTTTGCCCGCGCTCAGGTGCTGGCGGTGGCCAAGGAAATCGAGCTGTATATCGAGCTGCCGGCCCGTGCCTGTTACGGCGAAGCGTTTTTCGGCACGGCGTTGCCGGAGGCGATCAAGGAGAAAACCAAGGCTGAATTACTGCTGGGCTTTGCGGCGCTGGGACGTCACGGCAAGTTCGCCCCGTACGTGGCGGGCGACACCCTGAGTATTGCGGACTTGTACTTCCTCTACAGCGTGCCGCTGGCAGCTGCGGTGGGGCACAAACTGTTCAGTCTGGATTTGCTGGCGGAGATGCCGAAGGCCAAGGCGCTGCTGGAGCGGCTTGAGCAGAATCCGCACGTGCAGAAGATTGCGGCGGACAAGGATGCGGCGATGCCGGCGTTTTTGGCGATGATCGCCCGGAAAAAATAAGTTAACCGCCTATCGCTACTGAAAGTGGTAGGCGGCCAACCATTTATTTTTTGTTCGCTTTGTCTTGTGTGGGAGCGTTTTTGAGATTTTCTCGTTTTGTTGCAATTTCAATTGAATGGTTTTCAATTTTTTTAAGGTTTTTCCGGTATTGGTTTATGACTTCGGGATTGCCTTCACGAAGTTGGGTTCCTGCAATCCGGGAATAAGTTTTATTGGTTGCCGATGCGCCACGCAAGTAGTGCTCCAGAGCTTCTAACAAACCTTCATCAATTTCGTCCATTTTGTCTAACCTCATTGAGTTTGTTTATGATGATTCCAGCGCTTTCTGCAGGGTTCAAATGAACGTTTAGAGGATATATCTTCCAGGCTTTGCATGGTTCCTCTGTGGCTGTTATGTCTAAGTTGAAACCGATTTTTTCATCGATGAACAACAGGGTTGTCTTTTTGTTCAGGGTGCTCTGAAGTTCCTTTGTGGAGATTCGGTACTTTATATGTCTTGATTTAAGAACGCCTTTCAAAGTTTTCATAAAGATCATTTTCTGATCAAGGATGACAAGGTTTTCGGCAAAATCTCTATCAAGTATTGATAGTGCTATCTCAATATCATTGCCCGGCTCTATGTTTTTCCTTTTTAGCGACTCTCTTCGTTTCGTAAAATCTATAATGTTACTCATGGGTGACCTGCTATGCTCTTTTTTGCATGTCAGATATAAAGGCGTCAACCGGTAGTGTCGTATCTTGAGATCTGGATTTGTGTTGTTTTTCAATTTGCCTTAATTGGTCGCGTAATATTTTTTTTATTTCTGACTCGGCAAATCTGTTTAGTAAGTCTCTGATCATCGGTTGATAGCCAACATCATAATAGGAGGCAATGGATTTAAGATTTTTTAAAAGATCTTTCTGTAGTCGTATAGAAATTGCTTGTAATCCAAGAGATTCATCAATCTCCAAGTTTAAATTTACAGCTCCAACGTGCTCTTCGGAAGCGCCAAGTTCGCGATTATCCCAAAGTTCTACGTTATCTTTTTTCATTTCTGCCACCATATTATATCTTCTGATATAAGGGTCTCCGCGCTCATCGCGAAGGGGTTAAGGTAATAGGTCTGAACTCGGCTATTACCTTTAAAATTTCCTGTTTATTTTTTTTCGTGTTTTTCGTAAATATTTATTTCTTTTTCATTGGGGTCAAAAGCGCTTTTTATTTCCACCGTATGCTGATTTCCTGCATGCGGAGGGACAAAACAAACCTTCAATGCCCGCCCCTTGTTGGTTTCAGCGATAAACCAAAGGGTAGCAGGATCAGTCTTGTGCATTTCCCGGGTGTCATACAAAAAAATATGCTCTGGAAGCCTATTCTTGAAGCACTCGGAAACTTCCGAGATGGCCACACTGTGTTTTTCTTTCAGCTTTTGGATCACTTTTTCAGAACACTTTATCTCTGCCACGTTCCACCAGCCGCTGATCAGAAAATTGTATATACAGTATGGTCGCCTTTTATGAGGCGGTCAATTGAATGTAAGTTATTGAAAATAAAGGAATATTTTATTTTCTACTGATCGTTGTGGATTTTTGTATATACAAATTTCTACCGATTGGCGCAAAAGACCCTCTGCAGTGGTTTGGAGGCTCATCGTCTTCGCTGAAGCAGAGCGATAGGTACTGACGTAGAAGATCCGGTTCAAGGTTTGATCTGAAAATGTGTGCGTTCAAATAAAAAACCCTGCCGAAGCAGGGTTTGGGGAAGCAATTCTTCCTTTGGGCCGGAACTGCGTTGAGTCGCGGGCTTATTACTAGCGGCTGGCGATCAACGCCTGACCGCGAACCACGGCAGCCTTGACCTGCGCCGGCGCAGTGCCGCCGATGTGGTCACGTGCATTTACCGAGCCCTCCAGAGTCAGCACGGCAAACACGTCCTGCTCGATCTGGTCGCTGAACTGACGCAGTTCTTCCAGGCTCATTTCCGCCAGATCCTTGCCGGTGTCGACGCCGTACTTCACGGCATGGCCGACGATTTCGTGGCAATCACGGAACGGCAGGCCACGGCGTACCAGGTAGTCGGCCAGGTCAGTGGCGGTCGAGAAACCGCGCAGCGCCGCTTCACGCATGATCGCGTGCTTTGGCTTGATCGCCGGGATCATGTCGGCAAAGGCGCGCAGCGAGTCGCGCAGGGTGTCGGCGGCGTCGAACAGCGGTTCCTTGTCTTCCTGGTTGTCCTTGTTGTAGGCCAGTGGCTGGCCTTTCATCAGGGTCAGCAGGCCCATCAGGGCGCCGAACACACGGCCTGTCTTGCCGCGTACCAGCTCCGGCACGTCCGGGTTTTTCTTTTGCGGCATGATCGAGCTGCCGGTGCAGAAACGGTCCGGCAGATCGATGAACTGGAACTGCGCGCTGGTCCACAGCACCAGCTCTTCGGAGAAACGCGACAGGTGCATCATCGCGATGCTGGCGGCCGAGCAGAATTCGATGGCGAAGTCGCGGTCGGACACGTTGTCCAGCGAGTTGCCGCCGACGGCGTCGAAGCCCAGCAGTTGCGCGGTGTATTCGCGGTCGATCGGGTAAGTGGTGCCGGCCAGTGCGGCGCTGCCCAGCGGCATGCGGTTGGTGCGCTTGCGGCAGTCGACCAGGCGCTCGTAGTCGCGGCTGAGCATTTCGAACCAGGCCAGCATGTGGTGCCCGAAGGTCACCGGCTGAGCGGTCTGCAGGTGGGTGAAGCCCGGCATGATGCTGGCGGCTTCACGCTCGGCCTGCTCCAGCAGGCCTTTTTGCAGGCGGGTGATTTCGCTCAGGATCAGGTCGATCTCGTCACGCAGCCACAGGCGGATGTCGGTGGCGATCTGGTCGTTGCGGCTGCGGCCGGTGTGCAGCTTCTTGCCGGTGACGCCGATGCGGTCGGTCAGGCGTGCCTCGATGTTCATGTGCACGTCTTCGAGGTCGACGCGCCAGTCGAACTGGCCGGCCTCGATTTCGCCCTGGATGGTCTTCAGGCCATCGATGATGCTGTCGCGCTCGGCATCCGTCAGCACGCCGACCTTGGCCAGCATGGTGGCGTGGGCGATCGAGCCCATGATGTCGTGGCGATACAGGCGCTGGTCGAAAGTGACGGAGGCGGTGAAGCGGGCGACGAAGGCGTCGACGGGTTCACTGAAGCGGCCGCCCCAGGACTGATTGGTCTTGTCAGTGCTCATGAATTCGCTCGTATCGGCTTGAAGAAAGAAGGCGTGAAACGCTGGCGCGGATAATAACAGGGTTGCCAATCCTGTCGCTGACACTGGTCGATACGTTTTTTTCTCATGGCCTGATCCATAGTCGCCGGTGTCGCCGGGGGATTTGCGCAAGGATATTTTTCGATTGAGCAATATCGGCCCGACGAGCGTCTACAGTAGGACATAGGGGTCGACGTGGCGGCGGATCGCGCAAAGGTCCGGCCACCGACTATAAGAAGAGAGAGGGGTGGGTGTATTGGCCATTGGCATACCCTGCGTAAAACGCAGTCGGCGACGGGCGTCAGGCGGTACGTTGCAGGTGTCGGCAAATATTGCCGGCCGACGTACGGCACTTTTTGGCGCTCGCGCTAGTCTTAGCGTGGATCGCGGTGACGGACGTCACTCCACTTGTCTACGCTATCCTTGTGCGAGACTCACGCAGGAATCCAGCGCAATATGAATGTCCTGATCGTTGATGACGAACCACTGGCCCGCGAGCGACTCAGCCGAATGGTGAGCGAGCTCGAGGGCTACACAGTCCTGGAGCCCAGCGCCACCAATGGCGAAGAGGCGTTGGCGCTGATCGACAGCCACAAGCCGGATATCGTACTGCTCGATATCCGCATGCCGGGCCTCGATGGCCTGCAGGTGGCTGCCCGTCTGTGCGAACGCGAAACCCCGCCAGTCGTGGTGTTTTGCGCAGGTCCCGATGAATTTGCCGTGGAAGCCCTGCAGGCCAGCGCCGTGGGCTATGTGGTGAAACCCGTGCGAACCGAACATCTGCATGATGCCCTGAAACGGGCTGAACGTCCCAACCGGGCCCAGCTCTCGGCCCTGACCCGTCCTGCCGCCGAAAGCGGTAACGGCCCGCGCAGCCACATCAGCGCCCGGACCCGCAAAGGCATCGAACTGATCCCGCTGGATCAGGTGGTGTATTTCATTGCCGACCACAAATACGTGACCTTGCGCCACGAGGGTGGCGAAGTCCTTCTGGATGAGCCGCTCAAGGCGCTGGAAGACGAATTCGGCGAGCGCTTCGTGCGGATCCACCGCAACGCGCTGGTCGCCCGCGACCGCATCGAGCGTCTGCAACGTACACCGCTGGGCCACTTCCAGTTGTTCCTCAAAGGCCTCAACGGTGACGCGCTGATCGTCAGCCGCCGGCATGTGGCGGGCGTGCGCAAAATGATGCAGGGGCTTTAGTCCGCAGGCTCCGGGCGGTTCTTCGTTCTTTTCACCAGGCATAGCAGGCCAGGGAGGCCACGCCGTTTCTGATTCAGGTCAAAGTGGATTTGGCTGAGCTGTTATTATCCGCCGTATCTATTCAGTACGGATTGATCCATGTCCTCTCGCGAAATCCGCATCGCCACCCGCAAAAGTGCTCTGGCCCTCTGGCAGGCCGAATACGTCAAAGCCCGTCTGGAAGCAGCCCACCCGGGCCTGCTGGTGACGCTGGTGCCCATGGTCAGTCGCGGCGACAAGCTGCTTGATTCGCCCCTGTCGAAAATCGGCGGCAAGGGCCTGTTCGTCAAGGAACTGGAAACCGCGCTGCTGGAAAACGAAGCCGACATCGCCGTGCATTCGATGAAAGATGTGCCGATGGATTTCCCTGAAGGCCTCGGTCTGTTCTGCATCTGCGAGCGCGAAGATCCGCGTGACGCATTCGTCTCCAATACGTATTCCAGCCTCGATGCGTTGCCAGCCGGCAGCATCGTCGGTACCTCCAGCCTGCGTCGCCAGGCACAGTTGCTGACGCGCCGTCCGGATCTCGAGATCCGTTTCCTGCGCGGTAATGTCAACACCCGTCTGGCCAAGCTCGACGCCGGCGAGTACGACGCGATCATCCTCGCGGCAGCCGGCCTGATCCGCCTCGGCTTCGAAGACCGCATCACCTCGGCCATCAGCGTCGACGACAGCCTGCCGGCCGGTGGCCAGGGCGCCGTCGGTATCGAATGCCGCAGCGCCGACACGGAAATCCATGCCTTGCTCGCGCCCCTGCATCACGCCGACACCGCTGACCGTGTCACCGCCGAGCGTGCCCTGAACAAACATCTGAATGGCGGCTGCCAGGTGCCGATCGCCTGCTACGCCGTGCTCGAAGGCGATCAGTTGTGGCTGCGCGGTCTGGTGGGCGAACCGAGTGGCGGCAAGCTGCTCAGCGCGCAAGCCCGTGCGCCGCGTGCGGCAGCCGAGACGCTGGGCGTGCAGGTGGCCGAAGACCTGCTGAGCCAGGGCGCCGACGATATTCTCAAGGCAGTCTACGGCGAGGCAGGTCACGAGTGACCGCCTGGCGCCTGCTGCTGACGCGCCCGGCGGAGGACTGTTCGGCGCTCGCCGCCGTGCTGGCCGAACAAGGGTTTTTCAGCAGCTGTCTGCCGCTTTTGGAAATCGCGCCCCTGCCGGTCTCTGACACAATGCGCCGCACGATCACGCAACTGCCGCGTTACAGCGCGGTGATCGTGGTCAGCAAACCGGCGGCGCGGATCGCGGTGGATCTGCTCGACTCTTTGGGTCTGGCGACTCCGACGATGCCGTGGTTCAGCGTGGGTGCAGCGACCGCCACTATCCTTCGGGATCGGGGGCTGGATGTGAGCTTCCCGGACGCGGGCGACGATAGCGAAGCCTTGCTGCAATTGCCGCGTCTGCTGGCGGCGGTGGCCGTGCCCGGCTCGCAGGTGTTGATCCTGCGCGGGGAGGGCGGACGCGAGCTGCTGGCCGAGCGCCTGCGCGCGCTTGGTGCTAGTGTCGAATACTTGGAGTTGTACCGTCGCGACCTGCCGGACTATCCGCCGCAGGAGCTGCCCCGCAGGATTGCAGCGGAACGCCTGAACGGGCTGGTGGTCAGCAGTGGACAGGGTTTCGAGCACCTGCGCCAACTGGCCGGCGACAGCTGGCCTGCACTTGCGCAGTTGCCGTTGTTTGTTCCAAGCCCAAGGGTTGCCGAGCAGGCCAGTGCCGCCGGGGCCCGAACAGTTGTGGATTGTCGCGGCGCCAGTGCCGCGGCCTTGCTGACGGCGTTACGGGAGCATCCCGTGCCCGTTCTCTAATGCAAAGGATGGATACGTGAGCGAAACAGCCTTGCCTAAAGATGACGTTCAACCTGTGATCGATGCACCGGTTGATGCACCGCCACCGGCCGCGGAACCGCGCCGAGGCAACGGATTGGCCATTCTCGCGCTGCTGCTCGGCGCCGCCGGTGTTGCGGTGGGTGGCTGGGGTGTGTGGCAGGTACGACACCTGCAGACCAGCACTCAGAATCAGTTGAGTCAGGTTCAGGCGTTGAGTGATCAGGCTCAGACTCTGAAGCTCAACGAGCAACGACTGACCGAACGCCTCGGGCAATTACCCGGCGCCGATGAACTTGCCGATCGCCAGCGTCTGGTGTCGCAACTTCAGGGCGATCAGCAACGCCTCAATCAACGTCTGGAAACCGTCCTTGGCGCCAGCCGCAAGGACTGGCGTCTGGCCGAGGCCGAGCACTTGCTGCGTCTGGCCAGCCTGCGTCTTTCCGCCCTGCAGGACATCAGCAGCGCCCAGGCGCTGGTCCAGGGTGCCGACGAAATCCTGCGCGAGCAGAATGATCCCGGCTCGTTCGCTGCCCGCGAGCAAGTGGCGAAAACCCTGGTAGCGCTGCGCAGTACCGCGCAGCCGGATCGCACCGGGCTGTTCCTGCGACTGGGCGCCTTGCGTGATCAGGTCGTCGGCCTCACCGAGCTGGCGCCGGAATACAAGGATCGCGGTGATTCGCTGCTGGGCCTGACCTCCGAGGGCGACGGCGCCAGTCGCTGGGCGCAGTGGTGGGATCAGATCTCGCGCTACATTCGCATCGATTTCAACGCTGACAAAAACGTCCGGCCGCTACTCGCCGGCCAAAGCCTGAGCCAGGTGCGTCTGGCCCTGAGCCTTGCGCTCGAACAGGCGCAATGGGCCGCGCTCAACGGTCAGGCGCCGGTGTACACCCAGGCCTTGGCGGAGGCGCGTGACGTACTTACAGGCAACTTCAATCCGGACAACCCGCAGAGCAAAATCATGCTCGAGCAGGTCGCGGAATTGAGCAAGCAACCGGTTACCGTCAATACGCCGGATCTCGCCGGGACGTTGAGCGCGGTGCAGGCTTATCTTGAGCGCCGTAACGTCAACGCCGAAGACTCGGTGAAACCCTTCGCCAAACCGGCCGCCAGCACCGCGCAGGAGGCGACACCATGAAGCGCCTGTATGTGATCGTGTTTCTGGTGATCGCGGCAACGGCGGCTCTGGGCCTGGCGATTGCCGAGCATTCCGGTTACGTGCTGGTCGCCTACAAAAGCTTTCGTTATGAATCGAGCCTGTGGGCGACCCTGGCGGTGGTCGCGGTGCTTTGGCTGCTGGTCTGGGGCATCAAGGCGCTGGTCGAACTGGTGCTGACCTCGGGCGGTGTGGTCAATCCATGGTCCCGTCGCAACCGCAGTCGTCGCGTGCAAGTAGCGATCGAGCACGGTCAGCTCGACCTGGCCGAAGGTCGCTGGGCCAGTGCTCAGCGTCACCTTTATCGGGCCGCCGAAGCCGAGCGTCAACCGTTGCTCTATTACCTGGGCGCCGCGCGCGCCGCCAACGAACAAGGTCATTACGAGGAAAGCGATCGCCTGCTGGAGCGCGCCCTCGAGCGTCAGCCTCAGGCCGAGCTGGCGATCGCCCTCAGCCATGCGCAGTTGCAGACCGATCGTGGCGACACCGATGGCGCGTTGGTCACCTTGCAGGCGATGCACGAGCGCCATCCGCACAACGTCCAGACATTGCGCCAGTTGCAGCGCCTGCATCAGCAGCGCGGTGACTGGTCGTCCGTGATCCGGCTGTTGCCGGAGCTGCGCAAGGACAAAGTTCTGCCACCGTCCGAACTGATCGAACTCGAGCGTCGTGCCTGGGGGGAAAACCTGTCCCTCGCGGCCCAGCGTGAAGAGGACGGCGCAGTCGGTTTACAGTCGCTCAACCGCGCCTGGCAGCAACTGACGTCTGCCCAGCGCCAGGAGCCTGCGCTGGTGCTGGCCTACGCCGAGCAGCTGCGCCAGCTGGGCGCCCAGGTCGAGGCGGAAGAGCTGTTGCGCACGGCGCTCAAGCGCAAGTACGACAGCCACCTGGCGCGCCTTTACGGTCTGGTGCGCGGCAGCGATCCGGCGCGTCAGTTGCAGACGGCCGAAGGTTGGCTCAAGGATCATCCGGGCGATGCCAGCCTGCTGCTGACGCTGGGACGTTTGTGCCTGCAAGCCAGTCTGTGGGGCAAGGCGCGGGATTATCTGGAAAGCAGCCTGAGAGTGCAGCGCAATCCGGAAGCGTGCGCCGAGTTGGCGCGCCTGCTGGCTCAGTTGGGTGACACCGAGCGCAGCAATCTGCTGTTCCAGGAAGGTCTCGGCATGCTGGATGAACGCCTGCTGGCTTCGCCATTGCCCATAGCTGTTCGAGCGTGATCAGGAAGGGGGAGCATGCTCCTCCTTTTCTTTCCCGGTGACTGAATAGTTACCGGCAAATCCCCTCCCGAGCAAAGTCCTACAGAGGCTTACACCGAATCCTTCGGTGCCTGTCGGGATTTCCCTACACTTCTGCTGAAGTGTCGCCAGTGACCTGCCTTGAAAGCCCGAGGCCCTTTCCTCTACCGTAACTGCCTGTCTTTATTGTTACGGATAAGCCATGTCGTTGGCCTGCTCACGCTCCCTGTTCTTTATGGCTTTCACTGCGGGGATTCTGGCCCTGGGAGCTTCTTATTACCTCGAATACGCGGTCGGTCTGGTGCCTTGCAGTCTGTGTCTGGTCCAGCGTCTGTTCATGAGTGTCCTTACCCTTTTTTGTGGTGTGGCTGCGATCCATGGACCGCAACGTGTCGGTCTGTCGCTGTATTGGACGATGGCGTTGCTGACCAGCCTTGGCGGAATGACGGCGGCGTGGCGGCAAGTGCTGCTGCAAAGTGATTCTCTGCAAAGGCTGGCGCATTGCGGGCCCGGGCCGGAAGAAATGTTCAGCAGCCTGCCGTGGTTATGCGCCCTGATGCGTATGTTCAATGACACGGCCGATTGCGCGGAATTGTCCTGGACGCTGTTCGACCTGAGCATTCCGGAGTGGAGTCTGCTGTTTTTCGTGGGGATGTCGATCCTGGCTGTTTACCAGTTGCTGCGACAGGTCTGGATGGCTTTGCAGCAACCGCTCAGCGGCCAACCGTCGCACCCGGTGCTGGTCAGGGATTAAACACTTGTATGAACTTTCTCTCCTGCGTACCTTGAAGCCATAGGCGTGCGGGCATAATCTGGCCCGCACGTGTCATTGGAATTGTGTTGCTCGATGACGCTCTGCCTGGCCGCCTCTCAAAGCAATATTCACAAGAAGGGGCGCGGGTGTAGAGCAGCATGACCCACAAGGGAAGAGAGATCGCCATGCTCGAAAGTTGTCAGAATGCTCAGGAACGTTGGGGTGGAGTTCATCTGCTGATCGACCGCTGGCTGCAGGAGCGTGAGGAATTGATCGCTGCCTATGACAAGCTGGGCGCCAAACCTCAGGCGCTGTCCGAGGATCGAAAGCCCTTGCAGGAATTCTGCGGCGTGCTGGTCGATTACGTCTCGGCCGGGCACTTCGAGATCTACGAACAGCTGACGGGCGAGGCCAAGGCCTTCAACGACAAGCGCGGCCTGGAACTGGCCGAGACGATCTATCCGCGGATCGATGTCATCACTGAAAAGCTGCTCGCGTTCAACGACCTTTGCGATGAAGGCAAATGCGTTGCGGAGAAATTCAAGGAGCTGGGCGGCCTGCTCCACGAACGCTTCGAACTGGAAGACTGCCTGATCGAAGTGCTGCACACCGCACACAAGGAAGAGGATTCGGTTCAGGCCTGAATCGAACCTCGCAAGAACCAGAAACGGTGCGCCCCAGGCGCACCGTTTTTTATTGGGCGATCAACTGGTCGCACCGCGCAATTCCACTTCGAACACCAGCGGTGTGAACGGCGCGATCAAGTCGCCGGCACCGTCGGCGCCGTACGCTTGATCCGATGGAATCACCAGACGCCATTTCGCGCCGACCGGCATGTTCTGCAACGCAGTGCGCCAGCCGGCGATCACGCTGTCGAGATTGAACCACTGCGGCTGGCTGTTCTGATCGAACACGGTGCCATCCGGCAGTCGGCCGATATACAGCACCTGCACTTTTCCATCCGGGCCGGCCTTCGTGCCGTTCCCCGGCGCCAGCTCGGTCAGCAGGATGCCGTCGGCCAACTCCTTCACACCCGGTTTGGCTTTTTCGGCGGTGAGAAAACGTCGCTCATTTTCCATCGCCGCTTCAGTCGAAGGCATCGCCGCCTGCTCGGCTGTCTGCGATTCGTGATCGGCGAGGATCTGCTCGATGCGTGCCTCGCTCAATGCCAGCGGCTTGCCTTGATAGGCCTGTTGCAGACCTTCGATCAACGCCTGGATCTGGAGCTGCGGCACTTCCTGACGCAGCCGTTCACCGAGGCTGGCACCAAGGCTGTAAGCCAGATCGTGAGCGTCATTCGCGGTGGTTTTTTCGTCGGCCTGAGCCACGGAAAAAATCATGCAGAGGGATAAAAAAAGGTAGCGCGACATGGGCACTCTCCATCCTGAATTGCGGTGGATTATGCCAGCGCGAACGTCTGCAACGGTGAACTGCTTTTGCCAATGCGCAGAAGTTTTTCGCAAGCCTGCAACCGAGTGCTTTCGATACTGTCAACATGCCCTAGCGGCGGTAGCAGCAGAGGTCTAGTATGAGCCGCACTCACGTCAGCCAGGAGGTAAACCATGTCGGCCACCAAGAAGCCTGTAAACACTCCGTTGCATTTACTCCAACAACTCTCGGGCAGCCTGCTCGAGCATCTGGAAAACGCTTGCTCCCAAGCCTTGGCTGATGCTGAAAAACTGCTCGCCAAACTGGAAAAGCAACGCGGCAAGGCGCAAGAAAAACTGCACAAATCCCGCACCAAATTGCAGGACGCAGCAGCAGCCGGTAAAGCCAAGGCGCAGACCAAGGCCAAGGCTGCCGTGAAGGAACTCGAAGACCTGCTCGATGCGCTGAAGGATCGTCAGTCCGATACCCGCAGCTACATTCTGCAACTCAAGCGCGATGCCCAGGAAAGCCTGAAACTGGCCCAAGGTGTCGGTCGTGTTCAAGAGGCTGTCGGCAAGGCGTTGTCCCTGCGTTCGGCTAAACCTGCAGCGGCGCCTGCGAAAAAAGCGGCCGCCAAACCTGCTGCAAAAGCACCGGCCAAAGCGCCTGCTAAAGCGCCAGTGAAAGCCGCTGCAAAACCAGCCGCGAAGAAACCCGCAGCCGCCAGCGCTGCCAAACCTGCGGCTAAAACCACAGCGGCCAAACCGGCTGCTGCAAAACCAGCCGCCAAACCTGCGGCGAAAACCGCTGCTGCGAAAGCGGCTCCGGCAAGAACTGCCGCTGCAAAACCAGCTGCCAAGCCAGCCACCAAGCCTGCTGCAAAACCAGCCGTTAAAGCCGCCGCTAAACCGGCCGCCAAAACTGCTGCTGCCAAGCCTGCGGCGAAAGCCGCTGCCAAACCGGTTGCTGCCAAACCTGCAGCCAAAGCGGCGGCGAAACCAGCGGCCAAGCCTGCGGTAAAAGCTGCGGCCAAGCCTGCTGCAAAACCAGCGGCCAAACCGGCCGCCGCCGCGAAGCCTGCAACGACCGCCGCCAAGCCAGCGGCCGCTGCCAAACCGGCCGCCAAGCCAGCAGCGAAACCTGCTGCAAAACCAGCAGTGAAAAAACCTGCCGCTGCCAAGCCGGCTGCCGCCAAGCCAGCAGCAAAACCAGCTGCAGCAAAACCGGCCACTGCGCCTGCTGCCAAACCTGCAGCCCCGGCAACTCCGGCTCCGACCGCAGCACCGGCATCCGCCACCACTACCTCGACCACCACAACCACGCCATCCCCGGCGCCGGTATCGAGCGTCGCCAGCAACCCGTCCAGCGCTTCCTAAGCGCCGGTCGCCGCGACGCGCAGCACTTGCAGCGCGTCGCGGTTCAGGTTGGCCGCAGGGCCGGCCAGCACTTCCAGCCAGTCACTCGACTCCTTCGAATTACGCTTCCAGCCTTGCGCGGCACCTTCAAGTCGTGACAGCAGCGCACGCTCCGCCTCCAGCTCCAATCCCTTGATCTGCTCGCGCATCCCCTTGAGTACCGGATCGGTGTCGGCCAGGGTTTTCCACTGCATGCGCAATGCGCGTAACGGCTGCACCACTTCCCGGTCCCAGGGCTCTGTCAGTTCCAGAAGCTGTCGCGCACGCGCCTCTTCACAGGTCGCATCGCGTTGTTCCAGCCATAAACCGCACAGCATCAGGCACACGTTGGCCCCCGCCGATTGCAGGCGCAGGCAGGCATCCTCCACGCCGGGACGGGCGTAGACGGCAAGGGCAAAGCTCCACAGGTCAGAGGACATCGTGCTACTCGCGCCAGTTGCGGGGGAAGCTGGTAGACTCCGCCGCCATTATGATCCGACTTCAGAACCTGACTTTACAGCGTGGCCCGCAACGTCTGCTAGAAGACGCCGAGCTGACCCTGCACGCCGGCCACAAAGCCGGCCTCATCGGTGCCAACGGCGCCGGCAAATCCAGCCTGTTCGCCTTGCTCCGCGGTGAGCTGCACCCGGACTCGGGCGACTGTCTGCTGCCGGCCGACTGGCGTATCGCCCACATGCGCCAGGAGGTCGACACGCTCGAGCGCCTGGCGGTCGACTATGTGCTCGACGGTGACCTGCGCCTGCGCGAAGTGCAGCGTGAGCTCGCGGCAGCCGAAGAGGCCCACGACGGCACCGCGCTGGCCCGCCTGCACGCCGAACTCGACAGTGCCGACGGCTACACCGCCGATGCGCGGGCGCGCAAATTGCTGGCTGGCCTCGGTTTCACCAACGAGCAGATGGATCGTCAGGTAGGAGATTTCTCCGGTGGCTGGCGGATGCGTCTGAACCTTGCGCAGGCTTTGATGTGCCCATCAGACCTGCTGCTGCTCGACGAACCGACCAACCACCTGGATCTCGACGCCATCATCTGGCTCGAAGAGTGGCTGAAAAGTTACCCCGGCACCTTGCTGCTGATTTCCCACGACCGGGACTTCCTCGATGAAGTGGTCGATCACGTGGCCCACGTCGATCAGCGCAAGCTGACGCTCTACCGTGGCGGCTACACCGCGTTCGAACGCGCCCGTGCCGAGCGTCTGGCCCAGCAGCAACAGGCCTACGAGAAGCAGCAGGCGCAGCGTGCGCACATGGAAAGCTACATCGCCCGGTTCAAGGCCCAGGCCACCAAGGCCCGTCAGGCCCAGAGCCGGATCAAGGCGCTGGAGCGGATGGAGGAGCTGTCGGCGGCCCACGTCGATTCGCCGTTCGACTTCGTGTTCCGCGAGTCGACCAAGATCTCCAGCCCGCTGATCGACCTGTCCGACGCGCGCCTGGGTTATGGCGAGAAAACCGTGCTGGAGAAGGTCAAGCTGCAACTGACCCCCGGCGCGCGGATCGGCTTGCTCGGCCCCAACGGCGCGGGTAAATCGACCCTGATCAAAAACCTCGCCGGTGAGCTCGAACCGCTGGCCGGGCGCCTGACTCGCGGTGAGAACACCGTGGTCGGCTACTTCGCTCAACATCAGCTCGACTCGCTGGATTCCAAAGCCAGCCCGTTGCTGCACTTGCAGCGTCTGGCACCGACCGAGCGCGAGCAGACCCTGCGCGATTTCCTCGGCGGTTTCGACTTCCGTGGTGCGCGGATCGATGAGCCGGTGCTGAATTTCTCTGGCGGCGAAAAGGCCCGTTTGGCCCTGGCGTTGATCGCCTGGGAGCGGCCGAACCTGCTGCTGCTCGACGAACCGACCAACCACCTGGATCTCGACGCCATCATCTGGCTCGAAGAGTGGCTGAAAAGTTACCCCGGCACCTTGCTGCTGATTTCCCACGACCGGGACTTCCTCGATGAAGTGGTCGATCACGTGGCCCACGTCGATCAGCGCAAGCTGACGCTCTACCGTGGCGGCTACACCGCGTTCGAACGCGCCCGTGCCGAGCGTCTGGCCCAGCAGCAACAGGCCTACGAGAAGCAGCAGGCGCAGCGTGCGCACATGGAAAGCTACATCGCCCGGTTCAAGGCCCAGGCCACCAAGGCCCGTCAGGCCCAGAGCCGGATCAAGGCGCTGGAGCGGATGGAGGAGCTGTCGGCGGCCCACGTCGATTCGCCGTTCGACTTCGTGTTCCGCGAGTCGACCAAGATCTCCAGCCCGCTGATCGACCTGTCCGACGCGCGCCTGGGTTATGGCGAGAAAACCGTGCTGGAGAAGGTCAAGCTGCAACTGACCCCCGGCGCGCGGATCGGCTTGCTCGGCCCCAACGGCGCGGGTAAATCGACCCTGATCAAAAACCTCGCCGGTGAGCTCGAACCGCTGGCCGGGCGCCTGACTCGCGGTGAGAACACCGTGGTCGGCTACTTCGCTCAACATCAGCTCGACTCGCTGGATTCCAAAGCCAGCCCGTTGCTGCACTTGCAGCGTCTGGCACCGACCGAGCGCGAGCAGACCCTGCGCGATTTCCTCGGCGGTTTCGACTTCCGTGGTGCGCGGATCGATGAGCCGGTGCTGAATTTCTCTGGCGGCGAAAAGGCCCGTTTGGCCCTGGCGTTGATCGCCTGGGAGCGGCCGAACCTGCTGCTGCTCGACGAACCGACCAACCACCTCGATCTGGAAATGCGCCTGGCGCTGACCATGGCGTTGCAGGAATTCAGCGGTGCGGTGCTGGTGGTTTCCCACGATCGGCACCTGCTCAAAAGCACCACCGACAACTTCTTCCTGGTCGCGGACGGCAAGGTCGAAGAGTTCGATGGCGACCTCGAAGACTACGCCCGTTGGCTGGTCGAGTACCGTCAGCGCAATGCCCCGGTCAGCAACACACCGGTCAACCCGGACAAGACCGACAAGAAGGCCCAGCGTCAGGCTGCCGCTGCGTTGCGTCAGCAACTGGCGCCGCACAAGCGCGAGGCCGACAAGCTCGAAGCCGAGCTCGGCAAGCTGCACGAGAAACTCGCGAAGGTCGATGCCAGCCTTGGCGACAGCGACATCTACGAGCCGGCGCGCAAGAACGAATTGCGTGACCTGCTGGCCGAACAGGCCAAGCTGAAAGTCCGCGAAGGCGAACTTGAAGAAGCGTGGATGGAAGCCCTGGAAACGCTGGAAAGCATGCAGGCGGAGCTGGAGGCGTTGTCCTGATGGACGCCTTCAAACTTCCATTGCCGGCGATGTGGGTCGAGCCGATCTGGCTCGGCGTGCAGATTCTGTTGATCCTGCTGGCCGGTTACTTCGCCCAGCGCGTCGTCGCCCGATTCCTGACCCGCCTGGGCGAGAAGTATCCGTTCCCGCCGCAGCTGCTGATGCCGCTGCGTGGTGGTCTACGCTGGCTGATCATGGGCAGTGCGCTGATCTTCGTGCTGGAACGACTCGGGGTCTCGGCCACGGTGCTGTGGACCGCGTTGTCGGGTTTCGTCGCAGTGGCGGCGGTAGCGTTCTTCGCCATGTGGAGTGTGCTGTCGAACCTGCTCTGCGCGATTCTGATCTTCACCGTCGGCCCGTTCCGTCTCGGCGACGTGGTCGAACTGGTCGACACCACCGACAAGCCGGGCGTCAAAGGCCGGGTGGTGGCGATCAATCTGCTCTACACCACGCTGATCGAGGCTGAAGAACTCGGTACCGGCAGCGCCATGGTGCAAGTGCCCAACAGCCTGTTCTTCCAGCGCTCGGTGCGCCGCTGGCGCGGCACGGATATCTTCCCTTCCAGCGGTTTCGAAAAGTGATTGGACGCCGGCCACGTTGGTCGGCGGCCGCAACATCCTGCAAAAAATCGGTAGTCATCCAGCCAAATCCGCATTAGCTTTGAGGATTGTCACGAGTCCGAGTCGAGGTGTGCGATGGAGCTTCAAACATGGCTGGCGTTTTTTGCCGCCTGCTGGGTGATCAGTCTTTCTCCGGGTGCCGGCGCCATTGCGTCGATGTCCAGCGGCCTGCAATACGGTTTCTGGCGCGGCTACTGGAACGCCCTGGGCCTGCAAATCGGCCTGGCTGTACAGATTGCCATTGTCGGCGCCGGTGTCGGCGCGATCCTCACCGCTTCGGCCACTGCGTTCCATGCGATCAAATGGTTCGGTGTTGCCTACCTGGTTTATCTCGCGATCAAACAATGGCGCGCACTGCCGATGGACATGAGTGACGACGCGGCCGTTCGCCCGATCGGCAAACCGCTGGCTCTGGTGTTCCGTGGCTTTCTGGTGAACATCAGCAACCCCAAGGCGCTGGTGTTCATGCTCGCGGTGCTGCCGCAGTTCATCAATCCACATGCACCGCTGCTGATCCAGTACGTGGTGATCGGCGTGACCATGATCGCGGTCGACCTGATCGTCATGGCCGGCTACACCGGACTGGCTTCGAAGGTGTTGCGCCTGTTGCGTACACCGACCCAGCAGAAACGCATGAACCGCACCTTTGCCGGGCTGTTCATTGGCGCTGCGGCGTTCATGGCGACGCTGCGCAAAGCGGCCGCATAAAGCGTACAGGCACAAAAAAGGCGACCTTCTCAGGTCGCCTTTTTTTTGTGTCTGGAACGCAGAGCGTCCCGGGCTGCATTCCCACGCGGACGGTTCGACGCCTCGACGTGGGAACGATCATCGGTCAGTGAAGAATCACTGGCGCCGTATCACGCGGCAGATTGTTGCGCTGCTGCGGTTCGCGCGGCTGCTCGTAACCGCCACCACCGAGCTGCATGCTCAGTTGTCCGGCCACGTCTTCGCCCAGTGCCTTCGACACGTCACGCACCACCCGTGGGCGGTTGAGTGAGATCTTGATGTCGCGGTGGTTCACCAGTTTGGTGTCCTGCGCCTCACCCATCGCCGTGAAGGCCGAGGTGATTTCGTAGGTCTTGGTGTTGATCAGGCTGAAATCGGCCACCAGCGTCAGGCCCAGTACTGCCGAATAGCTGTCGGTGTGCGCCAGCTCGTTCATGTCCTGGGTGAAGTCGATGTCCGACACGGTGCCGAACAGCACGTAGTCGGCACCCTTGAAGTTGCCGGCCTTGATCCGCTTGATCACATCGTAGATGTCACCCTTGGACGACGCCGTGTACGGTGTGCCCTGAATCAACTGGAACATGCCGGTACGCAGGATTTCACCTTTGATGTCGCCGGTGAATTTACGCAGCTCGGCCTGCTCGATGTAGCTGGTGTTGGCTTCGAATTCGTCGTAGCTCGAAGAACCGCTGGAGCTGTAGTAGCCCTCGCGGTAGTTGTTCTTCGACGAAACGATGTGGATGTATTGCTCCACACGTTCCTGGTACGCCAGATCCGTCACCGCGACTTTCGGGGCCGCTTGCACGCTGAACGCGCAAGCCAGGGCCATCATGCCAATCCATGCGCGCATCGATTAACGCTCCGTGGTTTTGCGGATCTCTTTCTCGTCCATCCACTCGGCCAGACCGCTTTCAACGTCGATCAGTTGCAGGCTGAATTTGTAGAAGACGTCCTTGTAGTCGCTGCTGCGCTTGACGATCGAGCTGATCGAACCTTCAAGACGGTATTTGGCGGCGATCATGTTGCCAGTCTTGGCCACGGTGCTCTTCTTGTACAGGCCGCTCTGGTTTTGCAGCTTGAGCTGGTCGACCTGGCTCTGCATCGCGGTGTTGTCGCTGGCGAAACGGGCGGTGCCGGACTTCATCAGCTGGGTCTTGATGCTGGTGGTGATTTCGCGGGTGTCGATGTATTCGCTGGTCTTGTTCTTCACGTCGTAGACCTGCACCACAGGGCGACCCTGCAGGATGCCGGACTGGGCCAGGGAACGGGTCATCGACTCGGCGATCATCTGCAGGTCGGTCGAACCGAACTCGTTGGTCACGGTTTCAACGGCCTTGGTGTCGCCGTAGCTGATGTTCTTGCTGCCCAGGGTCGGCGAAGTGTTGGCGCAACCGGAGGCCAGCAGGGCGAGGACGGCGATGAAGGAAAAGCGTGCAAACATGGGAATGCTCTCTGAATCGGGAATAGGGTGTCGGGCTTAAGGCGTCTTGAGTTCCAGACGGAAATCCACGGCTTTCGGCGTCGGGGCGATGCCCTGGATGAAGCTGGTCTGGGCGCCGTACATCATCTGGCTCTTCCAGACTTCTTCTTCGGCGACCGGGAAACCTTCCGGCCCGAGCCAGGCGAAGCGGTAGTAGAACGTATTGTTGCTGTTGAGGGTGTTGCTCAACTGCACGTTGACGGTCATGAAGCCGTTTTCGCGGGCCACGCGCATCGCGCCGACCACGATGTGTTTCTGCGGGCCCATGGCCACGACCTTGCTCGCGGCACTGCCCGGCTCAGGTGGTGGCGGGGTGGCGCAGCCGCTCGCCAAAAGGGCGAGGGCGGCGACGGCGATGAGTTTGAAGCGCATGCAAAGACTCCGTTCTTAAGGTTGTTTGAGGCTGGCCACGGCGGTGGCGCCAGCACTCGGGGTAACGTGGGCGGCGAGGCCTGCGGCGAATACCTGATTGCCGACGGCGCGCAGGGTGATCACCTGGTAACGCTGATCGACGGTCACCTTGACCTGAGAACCACCAACGGCGCTCGGCAGAGTGACTTGGTGCTCGCCTTTCTTCAAGCGCAGACGTACCACTTGTGTGGTGTCCGGCAGGGTACGCCACGTACGGGTATCGGCACCTTCGAGCACAGCTGAAGAAATACCGACCGCCAGGCCCGCCAGCGGGTTGGTTTCGTTGATCTTCTTCTGCGCCACACCTTTGGTGATCGCACGCACGGTGGTGCGCAGGATGATCCCCGGCATGTCATCGCGCAGGGCGCGGCGGGACATGGCGGTGGTGCTGTTCAGTGCGGTCAGGTCGACCTGTTGGCCATCGACACCGATCTGCGCGAATGTCGCGGTGGAGGTGTCAGGTTTGATGATCGGGAACGACAGCGGAGTGATTACTACGTTGTTGGAGATCGGCAGCGGCAGTGGCACGCGGATCGAATCGCGGGCCGGCGCCAGACCGCTTTGCACCACGATCAGGATGTCGCTGTCGTCGCTCTTGACCGGCTTGTCGAGGTTGACCAGCGCCTGCTCCAGCAGGGGAGTGTTCGGGCGCAGTTCGGCCGCCTTGCGATAGCCCGGCGCAGCGAGGTCTTTCTCGCCCAGGGCTTCATAGACGAAACCGGCCAGGTAATGGCTGAACGCACTCTGGTAGCTGTTTTTCAGGCCGACCACTTCCGGCGCGTCGAGGCTGGCGACCGGGTAGCCCTGCAAGTCCTTGTATTCGGTCTTGATGCCTTCTTTCTCGGCTTCCTCTTCGCTCTTGAGGTATTCCTTGTCGCGCAGGTCGGCGATCACGGCCTCACGTTCGTGAGTCTTCTTGATCGCGGTACGGGCGCCGTCAAAATCGTTGACCGCCAGCAGGTTCAGAGCCATCTGCGTGGTCAGCATGACTTTTTCATAGTCGTAGCCTTCGTAGCGGCGCACCTTGTCGTTGACCAGGAAACTGCCGAACTGGGCCAGGTACTTGTCGGTGTCGAGCTTGACCGAGTCTTCCCACTTGCCCACCACCTGGTCGGCGCTGGTCCAGGCATTCTGGCTGCCGGACAGATCGCCCTTGGCGCGCAGCAGCTCACCCTTCTCGAAGTAATAGAGCAGGTCCTTGTCCGGGCCGGTGTTGTTTTTTTCCAGCAGGGTCAGGGCGGCGTCGACGTTGCCGGTGGCCAGTTGCTGGTTGGTCTGGGCCAGTTCGGAATCGTAGTTGCGAAACGCCGAACAGCCGGACAGCAGGGTGACAGCGCTGAGCGCGATCAGAGTGGGAGCGCGGAATGCCATGGGGTACTTCTTCCATGAGTAGCGACAGCCTCGGGTGCGGGTCGGGCTGCTGGGACCGATCGGCAGTGGCGCTGGCCTCCTGCCAATTCCTCATAACAAGAGGAGCTTTAATGCCGCATCGCGATAGCGCGGGCGCGGCATTATAAGCGGGCGGTGCTGGCTATGTAATAGCTTTTTAATTGCACCGGTTAGTTAGGTGCCATTACTTATTTCAGGCCGGATACCACGCGGCTTTCCGGCGATGTGGAGGCCTGGAAAGCGCTGCCGTTGGCATAGATTCTGTCGCCCAGGGCGCGCAGGCCGATGATCTGACGATCCTGATCGATGCGGATTTTCAGCGGTGCGACACCGGGTGCGGTAGGCAGATTGATCATGTGCTCGCCTTTCTTCAGCCGCAGGCGCAGTACCTGGGTGAGGTTGGGCAGGGTGCGCCAGGTGCGGGTGTCTGCGTGCTCGAATCCATCGTAATGGGTCACATAGGACGCCTTGGCCGGGTTGCGCCGATTGTCGGTGCCCTGGACGTCTGCCGCCAGGAACGCGCGATACGTGGTGCGCTGGATGATCCCGGGCATGTCGTCCCGCAGAGTGCGCAAGGACATGTCGGTAATGTTGTTGACCGTGATCAGCTTCTTTTGACGACCGTCGAGGCTGATCTGATTGAAGGGTGGGGTGGACGTGTCGGGCACCATCACCGGAAACGACACATTGGCCACGATCACCTGACCGTCCTCAAGCTTCACCGGATACGGCACTCGCACCGAACTGCGAGCCGGCGCCAGCCCGCTTTGCACGATGATCAGCACATCGCTTTCGTCCGCCTTGAGCCCGGGGCTGTCGAGGTCATGCAATGCCTGTTGGAAGAACGGCATGTCAGGACGCAGTTCTATGGCCTGACGGTAACCGGGTGCGGCCAGATCCTTTTCACCCAGGGCTTCATAAGTGAAGCCGGCCAGATAGTGGCTGAACGCACTTTGATAGCCGTTCTTCAGCGCGATGACCGCCGGCGAGTCCAGCATGACCACCGGGTAACCTTGCAGATCCTTGTAATGAACGCGCGCGCCCTGGGCCTTGGCGGCATTTTCAATGCGCTCGTATTCCAGTTCTCGTTGCCGGGCGATCAGGGTTTCGCGCTCGTGGGTTTTCTTGATGTCCGCACGGGCACCGTCGAAATCATTCACGGCCAACTGGTTCAGGGCCATCTGCGTGGTCAGCATGACCTTTTCATAGTCGTAACCATCGTAGCGACGAATCTTGTCGTTGATGATGCTGCCCCATTGATTGCCCAGGGCGGACAGCAACTTGTCGCCGGTGGTTTCTATGGTGTCCTGACGCTGGATCACCATCTGTTCGGCGCTGCGCCAGGCGACCTGACTTTGCGGCAACTCCCCGGCAGCGCTGAGTACCGCGCCTTTCTCGAAGTAATACAGCAGGTCTTTTTCTTCATCCGGGTTATGCGCCTCGATCAGGGCCAGCGCACCGTTGGTGTCGCCCGCTTTCAACTGATCGGTGGTCTGTTGCAGTTCCAGATCGTAATTGCGGTAGGCCCCGCAACCGCTCAACTGCAAGACGATGCTGAACAACAGGGAAAACAGCAGGCAATGGCGCATGGCGAGGGGTTCTTCCTTGAACAGAAGGGCGACTGAAGTGGCGCATTATAGTGGGAGATGATGGCTAATTGCCGGGCAGATTTTTTCACATGGTCTGTGCAAAAGTTGCACAGATCATGTGCCAATACTGCCGTGGTGAGGCCGTTTGCGGATTCCTAGACTTGGCCGACTTACACGCCTCTCTACAGGAACCGCGCCATGACTCTCTCGCAAACGTATCGCTGCAGCTCAGTTTTCAGAATCCTGTTCGCCAGTCTTGGTCTCGCTGCGGTCAGCAGTGCGATGGCCAGTACTGCACCGGATGCTCATCCAACCATTCGTGCAATATCCGGCGCGGTGCCGATCGAGCGCCTCGACCCGAAGACCACCGCGCTGGTGGTGATTGATTTCCAGAACGAGTACTTCAGCGGGCGTCTGCCGATTCCCGACGGCATCGCGGCCATGAACAAGGCCCGTGAGCTGATCCGCTTTGCCGATCAGGCGAAGATGCCGGTGTTCCAGGTTCAGCACGTCGCGCCCGCCGGTTCGCCGGTGTTTGCGCAGGGTGGCGAGACCGTGAAGTTTCATCCGCTGATGCAGCCGAGGGCGCAGGATCACGTGCTGCAAAAGTCCACGGTCAGCGTGTTCGCCAGTACCGACCTTGATCGGCAGCTCAAGCAGGCCGGCATCAAAACCGTGATTTTCGCCGGGCTGATGACCCACGCCTGCGTTGCCGGCGGTGCCCGGGACGCTGCGCCGTTGGGCTATCAGGTCGTGGTAGCATCCGACGCTTCGGCGACCCGGGCGATCACCCGCGTCAACGGCGACACCGTCGACAAGGACAGCCTGCACCGCGCGGCGCTGGCCGAAATCGAAGACACCTTCGGTGACGTCATGACCACGCAGCAGATCGTTCGCCTGCCACTCGACTGAGGGCTTCGATGAATCAGCTGTTGGCCATGCGCGCGTTCCGTTGCATCGTCGAGTGTCGCGGCTTCACTGCCGCCGCCGAGCGGCTCGACACCACCCATTCGACGATCTCCCGCCAGCTCCAGCAACTGGAGGCGGAGCTCGGCACGCGCCTGATCAACCGCAACACCCGGCGCTTCAGCCTGACCACGGCGGGGCAGCAGTATTACGCCGCGTGCGTGGACATTCTCGACCGCCTCGATCAGGCCGCGCTGGCGGTCGGGCAGGCCCGTGAAACCCCCAGTGGACTGTTGCGCATCAGCGCGCCGGTGGTGATCGGCACGCTGGAGCTGGCGAGCTGGCTGCCGGCGTTTCAGCAGCGTTATCCCGAGGTTGAGGTCGATCTGTCCTGCGATGACCGTTTCGTCGACCTGATCGCCGAAGGCTTCGACGTGGCGCTGCGCATCTGCGGGCCGCTGGCGGATTCATCCCTGGTGGCGCGTCTGCTGACGGTGTCCGAGATGGTGCTGGTGGCCTCGCCGACCTACGTCGCGCGACACGGTCTGATCCGCCAGGTCAGTGAGCTGGCCGACCATCAATTGCTCGCGTTCGCCGGCGGTGGCGACTGGTCGTTGACCGATGCGCGCGGGCTGACGACAGCGGTGCGTGCCCAGGGGCGGTTCAAGGCGGACTCGATCAGCTCGCTGCATGCGGCGGCGCTGGCCGGTGTCGGCATTGCCGCGTTCACCCGGGCCACGGTGCAGGACGATCTGTTGCATGGCCGGCTGGTGCAAATCCTGCCCAACTACAGCCTCGGCCAGCGGCATTACTACGCGCTGTATCCCCACGCCCGGCATGTGGCGCTGAAGGTGCAGGTCTTCGTCGAATTCATGGCCGAACACTACCGCAAGGCGAGTGCACCCTTGCGCTAAAACCCGTCGGGCCGCCAAGAAAGCTTGAGGGAAACGCGCTCGACGTGAACAATATGTAACTTCGCATTTCCATTTGAGACTCATTCATGACTGCCGCGTCCCGATTTCTGGCCTGGCTGGTGTTCCCGTTGTGCGCCCTGAGCAGCTTCAATCTACTGGCCGACACCGTGGAAGGCGCGCCGCAAGCGCTGCACCTGCTCGATTACATCAGCGCCGATTACCCGCCAACGGTAGCGGCAGGCAAAGTCATCGACGACGGCGAGTACCGCGAGCAGCTGGAATTCACCCAGGTGCTGCAAGGGCTGATCGCCGGCCTGCCGGCCAAGCCTGAGAAAGCGGCGCTGGAGCAGGGCGTCACCGCCTTGCACGCCGCGATCACGGCGAAACAGGACGGCGCGGACGTCGCCCGTCAGGCCCGGCAATTGGGGGCAAAACTGGCGGTGGCTTATGAAGTCAGCCAGGCCCCGATTATCACGCCTGACCCGACCCGTGGTGCGCCGCTGTACGCGCAAAACTGCTCGGTGTGCCACGGCGATGCGGGTGCCGGCGACGGCCCGGCGGGTCTCGGCATGACGCCGGCGCCGGCCAATCTGCGCGACGCTGCGCGGATGGATCACCTGAGCCTGTACGCGATCTACAGCACTCTCGGTCAAGGCGTCGAAGGCACTGACATGCCAGCCTTCGCCGATCAGCTGGATAACCGTCAGCGCTGGGATCTGGCGACCTACATCGCGCAGTTCAGCGCCGATCCGGCCACGGCCAAATCCGACAAGACCTACAACATCGCCGACCTGGCCCGCCAGACCCCGGCCGAAGTGCAAGCTGCCGAAGGCGCTGAAGCCGCCGCGATCTTCCGTGTCCAGCGGGCGCAGCCGCCGCAGATCAAGCGCGGCCCGGCGCAGTTGCTCGACTACACTGCCGCAACTTTGGACAAGAGCCTGGCGGCGTACCGCGCCGGTGAGCACGATCAGGCCTATGACCTGTCGGTGGCGGCGTATCTGGAAGGCTTCGAACTGGTCGAAAGCTCGCTGGACAACGTCGACGCCAACGTGCGCAAGGACACCGAAAAATCCCTGATGGCTTATCGGCAATCGCTGCAGGATGGTTTGCCGGTGGAGCAGGCCGAGCAGCGTCTGGACGCGGCCAAGGCCAAACTCAAGGAATCCGCCGGCCTGTTGGGAAGCGATGGTCTGAGTTGGTCGCTGAGCTACATCTCCGGTTTGCTGATTCTGTTGCGCGAAGGTCTGGAAGCGATTCTGGTGCTGGCGGCGATCCTCGCGTTCCTGCGCAACACCGGCCAGCAATCGGCGGTGCGCAGCGTCAACGTCGGCTGGGGGCTGGCGCTGCTCGCCGGCCTCGGCACCTGGGCACTGGCGGCGTATGTGATCGATGTCAGCGGCTCCCAGCGTGAACTGTTGGAAGGCGCCACGGCGCTGTTCGCCAGCGTCATGGTGTTGTGGCTCGGCGTGTGGATGCACGACCGTCGGCACGCGGCGGCCTGGCAGGATTACATCAAGCAGAGCCTGGTGGGTGGAGGCGGGCGTTTCGGTTTCGCGATCCTGGCGTTCTTCTCGGTGTACCGCGAGCTGTTCGAAGTGATCCTGTTCTACGAAACCCTGTGGCTGCAGGCCGGTCCCGCCGGGCATAACGCGGTACTCGCTGGCGGCGCGACGGCGCTGGTGCTGCTGTTCGGTCTGGCGTGGGTGATCTTGCGCGGCTCGGCGAAACTGCCGCTGACGCTGTTCTTCAGCATCAACGCAGCGCTGCTCTGCGCGTTGTCGGTGGTATTCGCCGGCCACGGCGTGAAGGCGTTGCAGGAAGCCGGGATCTTCGGCACCCGCCCGGTGGCGTTCTTCGATTTCGACTGGCTGGGGATTCATGCCGATGCGTACTCGCTGACGGCGCAGGCCGTGGCGATTGCGGCGATTATCGTGCTGTATGGTCGTAGCTGGGTGGCTGAAAAACGTAGGGTGACTGCTGCTTAAAGGCATTCGCTGCGCTCATATTCGCGAGCAAGCTCGCTCCCACAGGGTTGGTGCGTAATCTGTGGGAGCGAGCTTGCTCGCGAATTTTTTGGAGGTAGAAAACATGCGCGTATGGATCGATGCCGACGCCTGCCCGAAGATGGCCAAGGAGCTGGTGGTCAAGTTCGCTCTCAAGCGCCGCTTCGAAGTGGTGCTGGTGGCGGGGCAGCCGCAGAGCAAACCGGCGCTGGCGATCGTCAAGCTGATCGTGGTGCCGAGCGGCCCGGATGCGGCGGATGATTATCTGGTGGAACACGCGGTGCCGGGCGAACTGGTGATCTGCAGCGACATCCCGCTGGCCGACCGGTTGGTGAAGAAGGGCGTTGCAGCGCTGGACCCGCGAGGCAAGGAGTTCGACGCGCAGAACATGGGTGAGCGGCTGGCGACTCGCAATCTGTTCACTGACCTGCGTGAACAGGGCCAGGTCAGCGGCGGTCCGGCACCGTTCGGTGACCGGGAGAAGCAGGCGTTCGCCAATGCGCTGGACCGGATCCTCACCAGGCTCACCCGCAAAACCTGAACATTGATCGTTCCCACGCTCTGCGTGGGAATGCCTCTCGGGACGCTCCGCGTCCCAGCCTCACCGCCGATGCAAGGCAGACGCGGAGCGTCCAAGGCTGCATTCCCACGCGGAGCGTGGGAACGATCACTATCGCCGGTCAGGCGTCGTTTTCGTGGGTCAGTTCCAACACCCGATCCACCAGCTTGTTGATCCCCGAAGCCGCCTCGCTGATCGTCTGCGCCAGCATGTACGCCGGGGTGGTCACCAGTTTGCGCGCCTTGTCTTCGATGATATCGGTCACCGCGCAGTCTTCGTGGGTGGCGCCCATCTTGTTCATGGCGGCGGCCGTGTCGGCGTCGTTGCCGATGGTGCAGGTCACGCCCGGGCCGTAGATCTTCGCGGCCAGCGCCGGCGAGATGCAGATCAGGCCAACAGGTTTGCCCGCTTCGGCAAAGGCTTCGGCCAGCGCCAGCACTTCCGGCTGCACGGTGCAGCCGGCGCCTTCGATGGCGAAGTTCGACAGGTTCTTCGCCGCACCAAAACCGCCGGGCACGATCAGCGCATCGAAGTCCTCGACATCGGCCTCACGCAGATCCTTGACGTTGCCCCGGGCGATGCGTGCCGATTCCACCAGCACGTTGCGCGATTCGGGCATTTCTTCGCCGGTCAGGTGGTTGATCACATGCAATTGCGCGATGTTCGGGGCGAAGCACTGCACCTGGGCGCCGCGCTGGTCGAGGCGCAACAGGGTGATGACGCTCTCGTGGATCTCGGCGCCGTCGTACACGCCGCAACCGGACAGGATCACTGCAACTTTTTTGCTCATGGGTTTCTCTCCAGATTCATGGCGCTAAATGTCCACTAATTTGTCGTTCGTTGCCATAGGGTCTAGCCGCGGCTACACCTAGGATCTGTCCACACGGATCTAGATCAGGGCGCGACATGAACTTCATTCTGTATGCGGTGCCGTTTTTCTTCGTATTGATGGCGGCGGAGCTCATCGCCGACCGCTGGCGTGGGGTGAGCAACTATCGCCTGGCCGATGCGGTGAACAGCATCAGCACCGGGGTGTTGTCGACCACCACCGGCCTGTTGACCAAGGGTGTGGGCCTGGTGACCTATGCGTTTGCCCTGGAGCATCTGGCGCTGCTCAGGTTGCCGGCGGACAGCGTCTGGGTCTGGGTGTTTGCCTTTGTCCTCTATGACTTCTGCTATTACTGGCTGCATCGCATGGGCCATGAACGCAACATCCTCTGGGCCGCGCATTCGGTGCATCACCAGAGCGAGGACTACAACCTTTCCACGGCCTTGCGCCAGACCAGTACCGGGTTTCTGCTGGGCTGGATTTTCTACCTGCCGATGGCGGTGCTCGGGGTGCCGCTGCTGGTGTTCGTCAGTGTCGCGGCGCTGAATCTGCTCTACCAGTTCTGGGTCCACACCCGGCACATTCCCAAGCTCGGCTGGTTCGAGTGGTGCTTCGTCACGCCGTCCAATCATCGGGCCCACCATGCACAGAACGCTCTCTACATGGATCGCAACTACGGCGGGGTGTTCATTATTTGGGACCGTCTGTTTGGCTCGTTTCAGGAAGAGGACGACAACGAGCCGGTGATTTTCGGCGTGACCACGCCGCTGGCGAGCTGGAATCCGTTGTGGGCCAACCTGCAGTTTTACGCGCAGCTATGGGATGACGCGCGCCGGGCCGAGCGCACGTGGGACAAGATCCGGATCTGGTTCATGCGCACCGGCTGGCGTCCGGCAGACGTCGCGGCGAAGTACCCGATGAGCAAGCCGGACCTGAGTCAGTTCCGCAAATTCGAGGTGCCGCTGGACAGTCGTCAGCAGTGGTACGTGGGTTTGCAGTTCGGCGTGTATGTGGCGCTTGGCAGTTATCTGCTGAATCTGGAACGCAGTCTGCCCACCGGCGCATTGCTGCTCGGCTGGGGCGCGATGGCGTTCGGTTTGTTCGTGTTGGGCGTGGCCCTGGAGAATCGCCCGTGGGCGGGGAGGCTGGAAGTGCTGCGGCTGGCATCGAACCTGCCGCTGGTGTGGCTGGCGCCGCTGGTCGGACTCTGGTCGGCCAGCCCGGGGATGTGGGTCGGCCTGCTCAGTTACAGCCTGCTCAGCGGCATCGGGCTGTATTGCTGCCGCCAGCGCCTTACTCGGCTGGCGTCTTAGGGTCGGCGGCCTTGGCCATTTCGGCTTTGTGCCGTTCGGCCTTGGCCAGTTGCTCGGCCTGCTCTTCCTCGTAGACCTTTTTCGCCAGCCGGGCATTCTTGAACCGGCGGCGCAGCCACAGGCCCAGGCCAAGCACCAGCAGCGCGCCCAGTACCCACAATTCATACTTCTTGATGCTGCCGAGCATGCCTTCGAGCACGGCGCCGAAATGGTAGGCGGCAGCGGCCAGGGCGGTGGCCCAGATCGCAGCGCCGATGCCGTTCAGCAGCAGATAACGTCCCGGCGGATAGCCCGACAGGCCGATCGCCACCGGCATCACCGTGCGCAGGCCGTACACAAAGCGGAAGCTCAGGACCCAGATGTCCGGGTGCTTGCGGATGTGTTCCAGCGCGCGGTCGCCCATCATCTGCCAGCGCGGTTTGCGCGCCAGCAACTTGCGCCCGTGCTTGCGGCCCAGGAAGTACCACAGCTGATCGCCGGCATAGCTGCCGAAGAACGCCACGACCACCACCAGTTTGATGTCCATGTATTCACGGAACGCGAGGAAGCCCGCGAGCACCAGGATGGTTTCGCCTTCGAAAAACGTGCCGAGAAACAGGGCAAAGTAGCCGAAGTCATGCAGAAATTGTTGGAGCATTGTCTGGGTGCTGGCGAAATGAACGCGCAGCCTAACCCTTCGGACACATTCAGGAAAGTGTCGAAATGTGTCTCGACGTGAACATTTCCTACACGGACAATGGAAAGCGACTACCTGTCGCAGGGGTGCACATAACTGTAATACGTTGGTCATAATGGCCATCTATAACTGTCACGCTCGCCCGTTTGCGCGGGCTCAGGAGTCTGCCGTGAGCTTTACCCCAGCCAACCGTCTTTTCCCTGCCACCCGCCTGCGTCGCAATCGCCGTGATGATTTTTCACGGAGGCTGGTGCGTGAGAATGTGTTGACGGTCGATGACCTGATCCTGCCGGTGTTCGTGCTCGACGGTGAAAACCGTCGCGAAGCCGTGGCCTCGATGCCGGGTGTCGAGCGCCTGACCATCGACCTGCTGCTTGAAGAAGCCGCCAAATGGGTCGAACTGGGAATCCCGGCGCTGGCGCTGTTCCCGGTTACCCCGCCCGAACTCAAATCCCTCGATGCCGCCGAAGCCTGGAATCCCGAAGGTATCGCCCAGCGCGCCACCCGTGCCCTGCGTGACCGATTCCCCGAGCTGGGCGTGATCACCGACGTCGCCCTCGACCCGTTCACCACCCACGGTCAGGACGGCATTCTCGATGAAGAAGGCTATGTGCAGAACGACATCACTGTCGATGCACTGGTCAAACAGGCGTTGTCTCACGCCGCTGCCGGCGCCCAGGTGGTTGCCCCGTCGGACATGATGGACGGCCGCATTCAGGCGATCCGCGAAGCGTTGGAGCTGGCCGGTCACGTCAACGTGCGGATCATGGCCTACTCGGCCAAGTACGCGAGCGCCTATTACGGCCCGTTCCGCGATGCCGTGGGTTCGGCCGCGAACCTGGGCAAGGCGAACAAGGCCTCCTATCAGATGGACCCGGCCAACAGCGACGAAGCGCTGCACGAAGTGGGCGCGGACTTGTCTGAAGGCGCGGACATGGTCATGGTCAAACCCGGCATGCCGTACCTGGACATTTTGTTCCGGGTAAAAGATGCCTTCAAAGTGCCGACCTTCGTCTATCAAGTTAGCGGCGAATACGCCATGCACATGGCGGCGATCCAGAATGGCTGGTTGAGCGAAGGCGTGATCCTCGAATCCCTGACCGCCTTTAAACGTGCCGGCGCCGATGGCATCCTGACTTACTTTGCTGTCCGTGCCGCTCAATTGTTACGAGAGCAGAAATAGCCCTCCCAGGAACATTCGATGAATACCGAAGGACTCACTGAAGTTGCCGTAAAAGAAGCTCAACCCGTGGTCGAGCAGATTACCGAAACCCCGCCGGAACTGGAGCCAGCGCCACCCGCGCCGGCAACCGAGCCTGCCGCGGCGGTTCCGGCGATCGCGATTCCCGGCCTGGATGACAGCAGCCTGTACATCCACCGTGAGTTGTCGCAACTGCAGTTCAACATCCGCGTGCTGGAACAGGCGCTGGACGAGTCCTATCCGTTGCTGGAGCGGCTGAAGTTCCTGCTGATCTTCTCCAGCAACCTCGACGAATTCTTCGAAATCCGCGTCGCCGGCCTCAAGAAACAAATCACCTTCGCCCGTGAACAGGCCGGCGCCGATGGCCTGCAACCGCATCAGGCCCTGGCCCGCATCAGCGAGCTGGTGCACGGTCATGTCGACCGCCAGTACGCGATCCTCAACGACATCCTGCTGCCGGAGCTGGAAAAGCATCAGGTGCGTTTCATCCGCCGGCGCAACTGGACGACCAAGCTCAAGACCTGGGTGCGCCGCTATTTCCGCGACGAGATCGCACCGATCATCACCCCGATCGGCCTCGACCCGACGCACCCGTTCCCGTTGCTGGTGAACAAGAGCCTGAACTTCATCGTCGAGCTCGAAGGCATCGACGCCTTCGGTCGCGACTCCGGTCTGGCGATCATCCCTGCGCCACGTCTGCTGCCGCGGATCATCAAGGTGCCGGAAGAAGTCGGCGGCCCTGGCGACAACTATGTGTTCCTGTCGTCGATGATCCACGCCCACGCCGATGACCTGTTCCAGGGCATGAAGGTTAAAGGCTGCTACCAGTTCCGTCTGACCCGAAACGCCGACCTTGCGCTCGACTCCGAAGACGTCGAAGACCTGGCCCGCGCCCTGCGTGGCGAGCTGTTCTCCCGTCGTTACGGTGACGCCGTGCGCCTGGAAGTCGCCGACACCTGCCCGAAACACCTGTCGGACTACCTGCTCAAGCAGTTCAACCTGAGCGAAACCGAGCTGTATCAGGTCAACGGTCCGGTGAACCTGACGCGTCTGTTCAGCATCACCGGTCTGGACAGCCATCCGGAGCTGCAATACACGCCGTTCACGCCGCAGATCCCGAAACTGCTGCAGAACAGCGAGAACATTTTCAGCGTGATCAGCAAGCAGGACATCCTGCTGCTGCACCCGTTCGAGTCGTTCACCCCGGTGGTCGACCTGCTGCGCCAGGCCGCCAAGGACCCGCACGTTCTGGCCGTGCGCCAGACCCTGTACCGCTCCGGCGCCAACTCGGAAATTGTCGATGCGCTGGTGGACGCCGCGCGTAACGGCAAGGAAGTGACGGCGGTCATCGAGCTGCGTGCGCGCTTCGACGAAGAATCCAACCTGCAACTGGCCAGCCGTCTGCAAGCGGCGGGTGCGGTGGTGATCTATGGCGTGGTGGGCTTCAAGACCCACGCCAAGATGATGCTGATCCTGCGTCGCGAGGCCGGCGAGATCGTGCGTTACGCGCACCTCGGCACCGGTAACTACCACGCCGGCAACGCCCGTCTGTACACCGACTACAGCCTGCTGACCTCCGACGACGCCTTGTGCGAAGACGTCGGCAAACTGTTCAGCCAGTTGATCGGCATGGGTAAAACGTTGCGCATGAAGAAGCTGCTGCATGCGCCGTTCACCCTGAAGAAGGGCATGCTCGACATGATCCTGCGCGAGACGCAATTCGCGCTCGACGGCAAGCCGGCGCACATCATCGCCAAGTTCAACTCGCTGACCGATCCGAAGATCATCCGCGCGCTGTACAAGGCCAGCCAGTCCGGCGTGCGCATCGATCTGGTGGTGCGCGGCATGTGCTGCCTGCGTCCGGGCATCGCCGGGGTTTCGCACAACATCCACGTGCGCTCGATCATCGGTCGCTTCCTTGAACACACCCGAGTGTTCTACTTCCTCAACGGTGGCGAGGAGCAGATGTTCCTGTCCAGCGCCGACTGGATGGAGCGCAACCTCGACAAGCGCGTCGAGACTTGCTTCCCGGTGGAAGGCAAGAAGCTGCTGACCCGGGTCAAGAAAGAGCTGGAGCTGTACCTGACCGACAACACCCACAGCTGGAGCCTGCAATCGGACGGCCGCTACATCCGCAACACGCCGACCGGCAACCAGAACCCGCGCAGTGCGCAGGCGACGTTGCTGGAGCGGTTGGGTAGCCCGATTTTGCCGGTCAGCAGCTGACCGCAGGTTTTAAAGCCATAAAAAAGGCGATCCATCCGGATCGCCTTTTTTGTGCCTGCCCGTTACTCAATGCACGGTCAGAACAATCCCCACCCGCGTCAGCCACTCGGCCTCAAGCCCGAAATCCGCCTGGGTCAGCTGGTTTTCATCCAGCCAGTTCTCCGGGAATTCCACGTCGAGGTTGCTGCCGTTGGCATGCAGTGCCACTTGCGGCATCGCCTGGGTGCCACGGATGTGGTGGAACAGGATGGCAAAGCGCAACAGCACGCACAGGCGGATCAGCTTGTCGCCGTCGTCGCCGAACTCGGCGAACTTGTCTTTGGGGATGTTGCGGCGGTGGCCGCGCACCAGCAGGGCGAGCATTTGCTGGTCTTCGCGGGAGAAGCCGGCGAGGTCCGAGTGCTCGATCAGGTAAGCGCCGTGCTTGTGGTAGTGATAGTGAGCGATGTCGAGCCCGACTTCGTGCACTTTCGCCGCCCAGCCCAGCAGTTCGCGCCAGATGCCGTCGTCCAGCTCCCAGTCCACGGCCACTTGATCAAACGCGTGCAAGGCTTTGCGCTCGACCCGTGCGGCCTGTTCCAGATCGACGTGGTAGCGCTCCATCAGCGAGGTCAGGGTGCGTTCGCGCACGTCTTCGTGGTGATGGCGGCCGAGCAGGTCGTAGAGCACGCCTTCACGCAGCGCGCCTTCGCAGTGATCCATGCGTTGCAGTTCGAGGGCGTCGAAGATCGCTTCGAGAATCGCCAGGCCCGCCGGGAAGATCGCCCGGCGATCCGGCTTGATGCCTTCGAAATCGATCTTGTCGACATCGCCCAGCTTGAACAGGCGGCGCTTGAGCCACGCCAGACCTTCGGCATTCACTTCGCCGGTGCCGTGGCCGCCGGCCTTCAGCGCCAGGCCGATGGCGCGGATGGTGCCCGAGGAGCCGATGGCTTCATCCCAGGTCAGGCGGTGCAGGGCGTGTTCGATACTCATGATTTCCAGCCGCGCCGCCGTGTACGCCTGGGCGTAGCGGGCCGGGGTGATCTTGCCGTCCTTGAAATAGCGCTGGGTGAAACTCACGCACCCCATTTGCAGGCTTTCGCGCAGCAACGGTTCGAAACGCTGGCCGATGATGAATTCGGTACTGCCGCCGCCGATGTCGGCGACCAGGCGTTTGCCCGGAGTGTCGGCGAGGGTGTGGGACACGCCGAGGTAGATCAGGCGGGCCTCTTCACGGCCGGAGATGACTTCCACCGGATGGCCGAGGATTTCTTCGGCGCGGCGGATGAATTCGCCACGGTTGCGCGCCTCGCGCAGGGCGTTGGTGCCGACGATCCGCACGGCGCCCAGCGGCATGCCGTTGATCAGTTGGGCAAAGCGCTTGAGGCAGTCGAGCCCGCGCTGCATGGATTCTTCGTTGAGCTGGCGCTCATCGTCGATGCCGGCGGCCAGCTGAACCTTTTCACCGAGCCGTTCGAGAATACGGATTTCGCCGTTCTGGGCCTTGGCCACGACCATATGGAAGCTGTTGGAGCCCAGGTCGATCGCGGCGATCAGGGACAGATTCTTGGCTTGGGATTGCGGCATGGTCAGGGGGTCTCGGTCGATAACCCCGACATCGTGCCACGATCAAACGCTGCCGCCAACGCGCATGGTTCAAACCCTTGATTCAGCGCATAAAGTCTCAAGACCGCGGCGCGGCCATTCGCGAGCAAGCTCGCTCCCACAGGGGTACGCGTTCCTTTGTGGGAGCGAGCTTGCTCGCGAATGCGTCCGTCAGGCCCCCGCAGAGCCCTCAGGCTGTCGCTTCAGCCGTGCCAATGAAATTCGCCAGCTCCGGCGTCTGCGGATCGGCAAACAGCACTTTCGGATCTCCCACCTCGTGCACCTTGCCCTGGTGCATGAACACCAGCTTGTCCCCGACCTCCCGGGCGAAGCGCATTTCGTGGGTGACCATGATCAGCGTCATGCCTTCTTTAGCGAGCTGGCGGACCACGCTGAGCACTTCATTGACCAGCTCCGGGTCCAGCGCCGAGGTGATCTCGTCGCACAGCAGCACCTTCGGCGACATTGCCAGCGCCCGGGCAATCGCCACGCGCTGTTGCTGGCCGCCCGAGAGGCGTTCCGGGAACGCATCGAACTTTTCACCCAGGCCGACGCGCTCCAGCATCTGCCGCGCCAGCTCTTGCGCCTTGGCCTTGGGCACTTTCTGCACCACTTGCGGCGCGAGCATCACGTTTTCGCCGACGGTCAGGTGCGGAAACAGGTTGAACTGCTGAAACACCATCCCGACTTTCTGCCGCAGGCTGCGCAGATCGGCGCGTGCGGCGTCGAGGTATTCGCCGTCGACTTCGATCACGCCGTCGTTGATCGACTCCAGGCCGTTGAGGGTGCGCAGCAGGGTGGATTTGCCCGAGCCGCTGCGGCCGATAATCGCCACCACCTGGCCTTCCTCGACGCTCAGGTCGATGCCTTTGAGCACGTGGTGATCGCCGTAGTATTTATGCAGGGCGGAAATTCTAAGCAGAGGCATGCAGTCTCCTTTCCAGGTAGCGCGCACTGAGGGACAGGGGGTAGCAGAGCAGGAAGTAGCCGGCGGCGACGAGGCCGTAGACCATGAACGGTTCGAAGGTGGCGTTGGCGAGCATGCCGCCGGTCTTGGTCAGCTCGGTGAAGCCGATGATCGAGGTCACGGCGGTGCCCTTGACCACTTGCACCGAGAAACCCACGGTCGGCGCCACGGCAATGCGCAGCGCTTGCGGCAGGATCACGTAGCGCAGTTGCTCCAGCGGATTCAACGCCAGGCTCGACGAAGCTTCCCACTGACCATTGGGAATCGCCTCCACACAGCCGCGCCAGATCTCCGCCAGATAGGCGCTGGTGAACAGCGTCAGGGCAATCGCCGCCGCCATCCACGGCGAAATCTCCACCCCGGCCAGCGCCACGCCGAAGAACACCAGAAACAGCTGCATCAACAGCGGGGTGCCCTGGAACAGTTCGATCCAGGTGCGGGCGATGCTGCTGGGCAGCGGGTTTTTCGAGATGCGCATGATCAGGATCAGCAACCCGACGATCCCGCCGCCGATGAACGCCACCAGCGACAGCGCCAGCGTCCATTGCAGGCCGGTCAGCAGGTTGCGCAGGATGTCCCAGAACGTGAAGTCGCTCATTGGCTGCTCCTTGCACTGCTTTTCGACAGGTAACGCCGGCCGAGCCAGTTCAACAGCTGACGGATCAGCAGCGCCATGCACAGATAAATGAGGGTGGTCAGGGCGTAGGTTTCAAAGGCGCGGAAGTTGCGTGACTGAATGAAGTTGGCGGCGAAGCTCAACTCTTCGGTGGCAATCTGCGAACACACTGCCGACCCGAGCATGACGATGATGATCTGGCTGCTAAGCGCCGGCCAGACCTTGCCCAGCGCAGGCAGCAGTACCACGTGGCGGAACGCTTCGAAACGGCTCATCGCCAATGCCGCCGCTGCTTCCAGCTGCCCGCGCGGAATCGCCTGGATGCCGGCGCGGATGATCTCGGTCGAGTACGCGCCGAGGTTGATCACCATCGCCAGCACCGCCGCTTGCCACTCGGAAATCTGTACACCGAGGGACGGCAGGCCGAAGAAGATGAAGAACAGTTGCACCAGGAATGGCGTGTTGCGGATCAACTCCACATAAACGCCGAAGATCGTCGAGAACGGGCGGATGTTCCACGCCCGCACCAGCGCCCCGACGATGCCCACGCCAACCCCGAGCAGCGCGCCGATGGCCGTCAGCTCGAGGGTGAACAGCGCCCCGCGCAGCAGCAGGTCGGTGTTTTCCACCACCGGCAAGAAATCGAACTGATAGGCCATGAAAGTCTCCCGCGTCGCCGGTCAGAGGTCGGCCGGCAGCGGCTCTTTGAGCCAGGTCTGCGCGTTCTTTTCCAGCGCGCCGTCAGCCTTGGCGGTGGCCAGGATCTCGTTGACCTTGCCCAGCAGCGCCGGCTCGTTCTTGTTCACGCCGACGTAGACCGGCGAGTCCTTGAGCTTCACTTTCAGCGCGGGGACGCGTTTCGGGTTCTTTTCACTGATCGCGACCATCACCACGTTGCCGCTGGCGATCAGGTCGACTTGCCCTGCGAGGTAGGCGGCGATGGTCGAGTTGTTGTCTTCGAAGCGTTTGATGGTCACGCCTTCGGGGGCGACCTTGGTCAGCTCGATGTCTTCGATGGCGCCACGGGTGACGCTGATGGTCTTGCCCTTGAGATCGTCGAGGGTGCTGACGGCTGCGTCCGGCGGGCCGAACACGGCGAGGTAGAACGGCGCGTAGGCGCGAGAAAAATCGATGACCTTCTCGCGCTCGGGGTTCTTGCCGAGGCTGGAAATCACCAGGTCGACCTTGCCGGTGGTGAGGAACGGGATGCGGTTGGTGCTGTTGACCGGGGTCAGTTCGAGTTTGACCTTGAGCTGCTCGGCCAGCAGTTTCGCGGTGTCGATATCGAGGCCGCGCGGCTTCATGTCCGGGCCGACCGAACCGAACGGCGGAAAGTCCTGGGGCACGGCGACTTTCAAGGTGCCGCGTTTGACCACGTCATCCAGACCGTCGGCATGGGCGGGGGCCTGGCTCAGCATCAGACCGGCAAACAGGGCGGCGAGGAGGGCGCTGTAACGCTTCGTCATGGACAATCTCCGGATCGGCGGGAAGTGAATTCTGCGATCGGACAGAGCATGGGTCGTGCCAAGACAGCGATTCGGCCCCGCAAAGCCACGGGTTTAGCGGGTTTGTTCGGTCTTACTGGTCTGAACAGTCAGGTCGGGTTTCGCACTGCGATAGCGCATCGATGCGCACCGTCGAACCCCGCTGGGGCACGACTTGCCTGATGCCTCGAATAGCTTTACAACTGGCCGCACCTTGGCCTGGTCCGTCTGGAAAACCATGAACTCGATCTCCCGCGCCGTACCCGAAGTGGCGCTGCAAGCGATCCGCAAACTGATTACCGAGCAGGGCTTCGGCCCCGGCGATGCGCTGCCTTCGCAACGGGATCTGGCGGTTCAGCTGGGCGTCAGTCGCGCGTCATTGCGTGAGGCGTTGTCGTCCTTGAGTGCGCTGGGCGTGGTCAGCATTCAGCCGGGTAAGGGCGTGTTCGTGCAGGCGCCGGTGGAATTGCCGCGCGGCGAGGGCGCTCCGGCCTGGCCGTTTGCCGCCCAGGCTTCGCCGCTGGAAATCTTTCAGTTGCGCTACGCGCTGGAAGGGTTCGCGGCCGGTCTGGCGGCGGTGACGCTGAGTACGTTTGATCTGGACGAACTGGAAGACAACGTCGCCGCCATGCGCGAGCAACTGCGCGCCGGCGATTTCGAGGCAGCGGCGAAACTGGATTTCGAATTCCACCGGCGAATCCTGCTGGCCAGCGGCAATCAGGCGATGCTGAGCATCCTCACCGCCAGCGCCGACATCTTTCTGGAGAGCCAGAAACTACCGTTCATCCGCGCGGAACGGGCCATGGAAACCTGGCAGGAACACCGCAAGATCCTCCGCGCCCTGGCCCGCCGGGCCTCTGCCGCCGCGCAGAAAGCCATGCAGGAGCACGTGCGCAACGCGGCCCTGCGCACCGGAATTTCCTTCATCGCCCCCGCCAGCGCGTGACTTGAGCTATACCCAAACTCATCGAGTGCCATAGCAAGACTCAATCATCTGCGGCTTCCTGAACAAGGGAAGGGCGGCTATGATGGGCCACGTTTTTTTGCTTACAACCTGGAGAATTCCATGAGCAGCGATCTGATCAAACACGTTAGCGACGCTAGCTTCGAAGCCGACGTACTCAAGGCCGAAGGCGCTGTCCTGGTCGACTACTGGGCTGAATGGTGCGGCCCTTGCAAAATGATCGCTCCGGTTCTGGACGAGATTGCAGAGACTTACAAAGGCAAGCTGACCGTTGCCAAACTGAACATCGACGAAAACCAGGAAACCCCTGCCAAGCACGGCGTACGTGGTATTCCGACCCTGATGCTGTTCAAGAACGGCAACGTGGAAGCGACCAAGGTCGGCGCTCTGTCGAAGTCGCAACTGGCTGCTTTCCTCGACGCCAACATCTAAGCGTCGCGGTAAAGATTGTCCTCAAAAAGCCCCGCAAATTGCGGGGCTTTTTGCGTATTCAGGGCTAGACGCTCCGAAACTCAGGTGATACATTCGGCCCCGCACTGGTTTCTCCACTGCCCCCTGCTAGCCGTCGCCGACGCACTCCATTTCGAATAAGTACGCGATCCTGTCGCCTTCTCCGCGGCGCGGCCTCATTAAGCCAAAAGCTTAATTTCCCCCCTCCATAAATGATTACGTCATTCCTATATGAATCTGACTGAACTCAAGCAAAAGCCGATTACCGAACTGCTCGAATTGGCCGAACAGATGGGCATAGAAAATATGGCCCGTTCGCGCAAGCAGGACGTGATTTTCTCCCTGCTGAAAAAGCACGCTAAAAGCGGTGAGGAAATCTCCGGTGATGGCGTGCTGGAGATTCTCCAGGACGGCTTCGGCTTCCTGCGCTCCGCTGACGCTTCCTACCTTGCCGGTCCTGACGACATCTACGTCTCGCCGAGCCAGATCCGCCGTTTCAACTTGCGCACCGGTGACACCATCGTTGGCAAGATCCGCCCTCCGAAGGAAGGCGAGCGTTATTTCGCCCTGCTCAAGGTCGACACGATCAACTTCGATCGCCCTGAGAACGCGAAGAACAAGATTCTCTTCGAGAACCTGACCCCGCTGTTCCCGAACGTGCGCATGAAGATGGAAGCCGGCAACGGTTCCACCGAAGACCTCACCGGTCGTGTGATCGACCTGTGCGCCCCGATCGGCAAAGGCCAGCGTGGTCTGATCGTTGCACCGCCGAAAGCCGGTAAAACGATCATGCTGCAGAACATTGCAGCGAACATCGCCCGTAACAATCCTGAAGTTCACCTGATCGTGCTGTTGATCGACGAACGTCCGGAAGAAGTGACCGAAATGCAGCGCACCGTGCGCGGCGAAGTGGTTGCCTCGACCTTCGACGAGCCGCCGACCCGTCACGTGCAAGTGGCTGAAATGGTGATCGAGAAGGCCAAGCGCCTGGTCGAACACAAGAAGGACGTGGTGATCCTGCTCGACTCCATCACCCGTCTGGCCCGTGCCTACAACACCGTGATCCCGAGCTCCGGCAAGGTGCTGACCGGTGGTGTCGATGCCCACGCCCTGGAGAAACCGAAGCGTTTCTTCGGCGCTGCGCGCAACATCGAAGAAGGCGGCTCGCTGACCATCATCGCCACCGCGCTGGTTGAAACCGGCTCGAAGATGGACGAAGTGATCTACGAAGAGTTCAAGGGCACCGGCAACATGGAGCTGCCACTGGACCGTCGTATCGCCGAGAAACGTGTGTTCCCGGCCATCAACATCAACAAGTCCGGTACCCGTCGCGAAGAGCTGTTGACCGCCGACGACGAACTGCAGCGTATGTGGATCCTGCGCAAGCTGCTGCACCCGATGGACGAAGTGGCGGCCATCGAGTTCCTGGTCGACAAGCTGAAAACGACCAAGACCAACGACGAATTCTTCCTGTCGATGAAGCGCAAGTAACATCGTCGGTTGATTCAGAAAATGGCGTCCCTCAGGGGGCGCCATTTTTTTTGCCTGTTTTCTGTCCGGGACGATGGGAGGTTTGCGATCTGGTAAGGTCATTGAGTTGGCAAAACAAAGAAGCAGCATTCAAGGCTGTACAAAAATAACCATCTGATTGGCATCAAGGATTTATGAGCACACTCGCTTATCGAAGGGATATCGACGGCTTGCGCGCAGTCGCTGTAATTGCCGTGGTGTTGTTCCATTTTGGCGTCCCCGGAATTACCGGCGGTTTTGTCGGCGTGGACGTGTTTTTCGTGATCTCCGGCTACCTCATCACCTCGATCATCTGGAACCAGCGCCAGGCGGGCAGGTTCAGCTTCGTCGAGTTCTGGTCGCGGCGAGCGCGGCGGATTCTGCCGGCGCTGTTTGCGATGATCATTGCGGTGCTGGCGGTGGGTTGGTTCCTGCTGGCGCCCAAGGACTACGAAGAACTCGGGCGCTCGGTGCGCTATCAGGTGATGTTCGTCTCGAACATTCTGTTCATGCGCCAGGACGGCTATTTCGATGTTGCCTCGGACCTCAAACCGCTGCTGCATACCTGGTCGCTGGCGGTGGAGGAGCAGTTCTACATCGTCTTTCCGCTGTTGCTGACCCTGATGTCGAGCCGCTTGAAACACTGGCGGCTTGCGCTGTTCGGCATCTTGCTCGTTTCGTTCGGGTTGAGTGTATGGGCGGTCCATCATCACCCGGAAAAAGCCTTCTTTCTGTTGCCGATGCGGGCGTGGGAGCTGTTGGCCGGTGCGATGCTGGCGATCGCGCCGAAGCATGCCTGGCGCCTCAAGCCGATGGCCGCACAACTGTTGAGCCTGCTCGGCATGGGCCTGATTCTGTTGGCGGTGTTCGGTTTCGACAAGCGTACGCCGTTCCCCGGTGCGGCCGCATTGCTGCCGGTGCTTGGCGTCGTGCTGCTGATCCTGGCCAACGGTCATCGCCAGACCTGGGTGGGTCAATTCTTGAGCAGCCGGGTCATGGTCGGCCTGGGTCTGATTTCCTATTCCTGGTACCTGTGGCACTGGCCGGTGTTCGTGTTTTCCAGCTACGCCAGCGTCGAGGAACCGAGCGCCTTCGACAGTGCCGGGCTGATCCTGCTGACCCTGGTGCTGGGTTATCTGTCGTGGAAATTCGTCGAGACGCCGTTTCGCGAGCGGCGTTTGCTGGCCGGGCGTCGGCAGATTCTCCTGGCGGGTGCCTGCGGCGTGCTGGTGCTCGGGCTGGCAGGGCAAACCCTGCGCTGGACCGATGGCCTGCCGTGGCGCCTGTCCGATCAGGCGCTGCAATACGCCAAGGGCCGCGAATGGCGGCCGGAACTGATGGCATGCCTGGCCGACGACAAGACGCCGGATGACAAACTGTTCTGCCGCTACGGCCAGCAGGACCGTCCGTCACGTGCGCTGGTCTGGGGTGACAGCCATGCCACCGCGCTGATTCCGGTGTTCGACGATGGCGCCAAAGCCCATGGCGTCAGCGTAATCCTCGCCAGTTCGGCCGGTTGCGTTCCGGTGGCGGGAATTGAGCATGACGCCCACTGCGTGCGGTTCAATCAGCGGGTCGAACAGGCACTCAAGCCGCAGAGAGTCAGCGATGTGGTGCTGGTCGCGCGCTGGAGCCTGTATCTCTATGGCGACACGAAAAGTGGCCTGGATCACGCATTGAAAGCAGCCGACGGACATTACGACCGGGTCATCGCCGAGCAGCGTCTGGCCGAAGGCCTTCGTGCACGGGTGGCGCAGTTGCGAGCCGGTGGGCATCGGGTCTGGCTGGTGAAAGAGGTGCCGTTGCAGGCTTTCAGTCCGCCGTACCGCCTGACGCGGCTGGCGATGCTGGATCGCCCGGTGGATGACGTCGGGCTGAATGTCGCCGAACACCACAAGCGCCAGGCGTTCATCAGTCAGCTGTTCGCCGATCTGGCAAAAGACCCGGCGGTGCGAGTCATCGATCCGGCGCCGAAGCTGTGCGATGAAAGCGGCCTGTGCCGTGCCGAGCTCGGTGGTTACTCGCTGTACACCGATGACAATCACCTGTCGGAAGTCGGCGCGCGCTTCGTGGCGCCGATCCTCGAACCGCTGTTTGTCGGGCTGCAGGCCAGGGCAAATCTCGGAAAAGGTCAGGCGAATGCAGCCAAGTAAGCAGTGACGGGCTGCCAGCGACCGGCATAGCAGGTAGGATGTACGCCTATTTTGAGGGTGCCATCGTCAATGAAATTCAAGGATCTTCGGGATTTCGTGCAGCAGCTTGAGCAGCGCGGAGAGTTGAAACGCATCCAGATTCCCGTCTCGCCGGTGCTGGAGATGACCGAGGTGTGCGACCGCACGCTGCGGGCCAAGGGCCCGGCGCTGCTGTTCGAGAAGCCGACCGGTTACGACATCCCGGTGCTCGGCAACCTGTTCGGCACTCCCGAGCGGGTGGCCATGGGCATGGGCGCCGAGTCGGTCAGCGAGCTGCGCGAAATCGGCAAGCTGCTGGCGTTCCTCAAGGAACCTGAGCCGCCGAAGGGCTTGAAGGACGCGTGGTCGAAGCTGCCGATCTTCCGCAAAATCATCGCGATGGCACCGAAAGTCGTTAAAGACGCGCCGTGCCAGGAAGTGGTCATCGAAGGCGATGACGTCGATCTGGCGATGCTGCCGGTACAGACCTGCTGGCCGGGCGACGTGGCGCCGCTGATCACCTGGGGCCTGACGGTCACCAAAGGCCCGAACAAGGATCGGCAGAATCTCGGCATCTACCGTCAGCAAGTGATCGGCCGCAACAAGGTCATCATGCGCTGGCTCAGCCACCGTGGCGGCGCGCTGGATTTCCGTGAGTGGTGCGAGAAGCATCCGGGGCAGCCGTTCCCGGTGTCCGTGGCCCTTGGCGCGGATCCGGCGACCATTCTCGGCGCCGTTACTCCGGTGCCGGACAGCCTCTCCGAATACGCCTTCGCCGGTCTGCTGCGCGACAGCCGCACGGAACTGGTGAAGTGCCGTGGCAACGACCTGCAAGTGCCGGCCACTGCCGAAATCATTCTTGAAGGCGTGATCCATCCGGGCGAGATGGCCGATGAAGGCCCGTACGGTGACCACACCGGTTACTACAACGAAGTCGACAGCTTCCCGGTGTTCACCGTCGAGCGTATTACCCACCGGATCAAGCCGATCTACCACAGCACCTACACCGGCCGTCCGCCGGATGAGCCGGCGATTCTCGGCGTGGCGCTGAACGAAGTGTTCGTGCCGATCCTGCAAAAGCAGTTTCCGGAGATCACCGACTTCTACCTGCCGCCGGAAGGCTGCTCGTACCGCATGGCCGTGGTGACGATGAAGAAGTCGTATCCGGGCCACGCCAAGCGCGTGATGTTGGGTGTCTGGTCGTTTTTGCGACAGTTCATGTACACCAAGTTCGTTATCGTCACCGACGACGACATCAACGCGCGTGACTGGAACGACGTGATCTGGGCCATCACCACGCGCATGGACCCCAAGCGCGACACGGTGATGATCGACAACACGCCGATCGACTACCTCGACTTCGCCTCGCCGGTGTCGGGGCTCGGCTCGAAGATGGGCCTGGACGCCACCCACAAGTGGCCGGGCGAAACCACTCGCGAGTGGGGCCGCGTCATCGTCAAGGATGACGCCGTCACCCAACGGATCGATGCCATCTGGAATCAGTTAGGAATAGATTGATGCGTGTAACCCTGCAGCCCTCCGGAGCGGTGCTCGAGATACAGCCCGGAGAGCGGATTCTCGATGGTGCGCGGCGCCTGGGCTACGAATGCCCGCAAAGCTGTCGCAACGGCAATTGCCATGTGTGTGCGGCGCTGCTGGTGGAAGGCCGGGTCGAACAGGCCGGCAAGGTGCACGACCACGGCGAGTTCTACACTTGCATAGCGGAGCCGCTGGAAGACTGCATCGTGCTGTGGGATGGCGTGCTCGCGCTGGGAGAACTGCCCGTGCGCAGCGTGTCGTGTCAGGTCATCGAATGCCGGGATGTCGGTGGCGATACCTTTCGTGTGCGCCTGCGGGCACCGGCCGGCAAGCCGCCGCGCTACCACGCTGGCCAATACTTGATGATCGAGCGCGAGAGCGGCGAGAAGTCGGCGTTCTCCATGGCCTCGGCGCCCCACGGCGGGCGCGATCTGGAAATCCATGTGCTGGCGCGCGAATCCAGTGCGCTGAGCCTGATCGATCAGCTCACGCGCAACCCGATGGTGCGGGTCGAGCTGCCGTTCGGCGACACCCATCTGGCGGAACTGCCGGACGGGCCGCTGGTGCTGATCGCCGCCGGCACCGGCATGGGCCAGATCCACAGCCTGATCGAACATTGCCGGGCCAATGGCTTCAAACATCCGGTGCACTTGTACTGGGGCGTGCGTCGTCCGGAAGATTTTTACGAAATCGAACATTGGGACGAATGGCTGAAGTTGCCCAATCTGTTCCTGCACAAGGTCGTCAGTGACCAGTGCGGCTGGGAAGGGCGCTGTGGCATGTTGCACGAAGCGGTCTGTGAGGATTTCCCCGATCTGAAACCGCTGCACGTCTATGCCAGCGGCTCGCCGGCCATGGTCTACGGCACGCTGGATGCGCTGGTGGAAGCGGGGATGGATGCCCATCAGATGCGTGCGGATGTGTTCGCTTACGCGCCTCGCTCGTAAGTTCGTTATAACTCTCTATATAGCCGATCGGTATTTATGTAATTGCATAAATGCCGGTAGGTTATATATCAATCAGGCAATCAATTAAGAACTGTGCCATGGCACTCAAATTGCCTTAAAACATATGTGCCTTATTGTTACAGCGGTGCGTTCTATTAAGTAATTCTTCACCCGCGGGGAGCTGAACGCTATTCGCCATGAGCGCCATTGAAAACGCTTTTCTGAACCTGGCTTACCCTCCGCGGCTCGATCTTGGGCCGCAGCTGACGCACGAACAACTTCTCGCTTCCATGCAATCGACCATGGCGCGCCACAAGGGCGGGCCGGTGTGGCTGTTCGCCTACGGCTCGCTGATCTGGCGGCCGGAATGCTCCGCCGTCGAGCGGATGCGCGGGCGAGTCCATGGCTACCATCGCGGTTTGTACCTGTGGTCCCACGAACATCGCGGCACGCCGGAAATGCCCGGTTTGGTCTTCGGTCTGGATCGCGGCGGCTCGTGCAGCGGCTTCGCCTACCGGTTGCCGGAAGACAATCTGGACAGCGCGCTGTATGCGTTGTGGAAACGCGAGATGCCGTTCCCGTCCTATCGGCCACACTGGCTCAACTGCCGACTCGAAGATGGCAGCCAGGTTCAGGCCTTGGGATTCGTATTGGAGCGACACCTGCCCAGCTATGCCGGCAACTTGCCGGATCATGTGCTGAGCCAGGTGTTCGAAAGCGCTTGCGGGCGTTACGGCACCACTCGCGATTATGTCGAGCAGACCGCTCACGCCCTGCGCAGCCACGCCATGCCAGACCGGAATCTGGAGGCGCGGCTCAAGCGCTGTAAGTCAAAGGCCGATCAGGCGACTGCTTCGCGGCTCTGACTGGCGACTTGCTTGTGCCACAGGGTCGGGGCCAGGAAGGCCATCGACAGCAGGCAAGCGCCCACCAGCAGCACGAAACCGCCATCCCAGCCGAAATGGTCCACGGTGTAGCCCATTGCTGCACTGGCCGCGACCGAACCACCCAGATAACCGAACAGACCGGTGAAGCCTGCGGCAGTGCCGGCGGCTTTCTTCGGTGCCAGTTCCAGGGCCTGCAGGCCGATCAGCATCACCGGGCCGTAGATCAGGAAGCCGATGGAGAACAGCGCGATCATGTCGACGGTCGGGTTGCCGGCCGGGTTCAGCCAGTACACCAGCGTCGCCACGGTCACCAGTGCCATGAACACCATGCCGGTCAGGCCACGGTTGCCACGGAAGATCTTGTCCGACATCCAGCCGCACAGCAGCGTGCCCGGAATCCCCGCCCACTCGTAGAAGAAATAGGCCCACGAGGTTTTATCCACGGTGAAACCCTTGGCTTCCTTCAGGTAGGTCGGCGCCCAGTCCAGCACGCCGTAGCGCAGCAGGTAGACGAAGACGTTGGCCATGGCGATGTACCAGAGCATTTTGTTGCGCAGCACGTATTTGACGAAGATTTCCTTGGCGCTGAATTCGTCTTCGTGGCTGGCGTCGTAGCCTTCCGGGTAGTCGTTCTTGTACTTCTCGATCGGCGGCAGGCCGACCGACTGCGGGGTGTCGCGCATGGTCACGAAAGCGAACACCGCTACCGCCAGAGCCACAGCGGCCGGGACGTAGAACGCTGCGTGCCAGTCGTTGAACAGGCCCATGCCGATCAGGAACAGCGGGCCGATCAGGCCGCCACCGACGTTATGCGCCACGTTCCACACCGACACCACGCCGCCACGTTCCTTCTGCGACCACCAGTGCACCATCGTGCGTCCGCTCGGCGGCCAACCCATGCCCTGGGCCCAACCGTTGATGAACAGCAGGATGAACATCATGGTCACGCTGGAGGTTGCCCAAGGCGCGAAACCGAAAATGAACATGACCCCGGCCGATACCAGCAGGCCGAATGGCAGGAAGTAACGCGGGTTGGAGCGGTCGGACACCAGGCCCATGAGGAACTTGGACAGACCGTAGGCGATGGCGATGGCCGACATCGCCAGGCCCAGATCGCCACGGCTGTAGCCTTCGTCGATCAGGTACGGCATGGCCAGCGAGAAGTTCTTGCGCAGCAGGTAGTAACCCGCGTAGCCAAAGAAGATGCCGGCGAAGATCTGCCAACGCAGGCGTCGGTAGGTGCTGTCGATTTTTTCTTCAGGCAATGGAGCCTGATGTGCGGCAGGACGAAAGAAAGCAAACATTCAAGAGCTCCAGATTTCTTGTTTTGACTGCGGATGCGAATGTTACAGTTTCGTTACCGAAAATAGCACCGCTTCCCATCGGCAAAACAGCGGAAATGTTGGAAGTCGCGCGTTCCTTTATGAACATGTCGCTCAGATATAAGTACGCGGCGCTGTGGGAAATGTTACTTCGACGTCTTCCTGCCGGGTTTCATGGCTTTGTAGGGCACAGATTTGGGAAATGTCCTGCGAACAATGCGGAAGGCGCGGCGTTCTGTTTCAGGCTGCCGGGCTCTACCCTTTTGACGGTGCCAATCGGGCACTCGTGCGGTGAAGGGGGGGAGGGCTCATGCGGTGGTGTGTGTTGCTGTTTTTGCTGATGGCATCGGGAGGTGCGTGGGCGTCAGAGGTGCTACTGATTCCGGAAAACAACCCGAGGCCGGTCTATCCGCTGGGGCTTTTCAGGTCTGGCGTGGTTGGTGAAGTGGGCGCCGAGTTCACTGTCCATGCTGACGGTTCAGTTGACCGGATCAGCTTCGCGCCAAACAGCCATCCGGAGTTGATCGAAGCGGTCAGGGCGGCTGTCGAGCAGTGGCGTTTCAAACCATGGATCGTCGAGGGCGACAAACCGGCAGAGAGGCGAGTCCTTGCGCCGATGGTATTCAGGCTGGATCTGGATCAACCCATCCACATCAACCAGCAACTGAAAGCCTTGAAGTGCCGAACCCTGAACGAATATCTCGGCGACATTGCGGAACAGTCGTGGATAGATACCAAGGTGTTCGTTCACACCAGGGCCTACCTTTCCAATGTTTTCCACAAAGCGCAGCTGCCGGACGAACAGCGCCTCGATATGATCGCCAGACTGAACAAGCGGATTCCGACGATTGTCCGGGGATGTCGCGACAGTCCGGTCCGGACTTACATGAGTCTGTTGCCGGAGGACATTCGCAGTTTGATGTAGGGCTGGAGTGCTCTGAAGGGCGACCCGGCAGTTGCCATCAATCCCGGGTCGCCCGATCAGCTCAGCGCACTTGCACCACGACTTTCCCGACAGCCTTTCGCTGCTCGAGATCATTGATCGCCTGTGCGGCATTGCCCAGCGGATAGACCTGCGACACCAGCGGTTTCAGCTTGCCCTCGGCAAACCAGCCGAACAGTTGCTGGAAGTTCGCCGCGTTGTCCTGCGGCTGGCGCTGGGCGAAGGAGCCCCAGAACACGCCGAGCACTGCCGCGCCCTTGAGCAGTGCGAGGTTGACCGGCAGTTCGGGAATGCGGCCGCTGGCGAAACCGACGACCAACAGGCGGCCGTTCCAGGCGATGGCGCGGATGGCCTGGTCGAACAAGTCGCCGCCGACCGGGTCGTAGATCACGTCGGCGCCCTGGCCGTCGGTCAGGCGCTTGATCTCGTCCTTGAGGCTGGTTTCGCTGTAGTTGATCAGTTCGTCGGCACCGGCCGCCTTGGCCACGGCGAGTTTTTCCGCGCTGCTGGCGGCGGCGATCACCCGGGCGCCCATGGCTTTGCCGATTTCCACAGCGGCCAGGCCGACGCCGCCGGAGGCGCCGAGTACCAGCAGGGTTTCACCCGGTTGCAGGTTGCCGCGCTGTTTGAGGGCGTGCATCGAAGTGCCGTAGGTCATGCTGAAGGCGGCGGCGGTGTTGAAATCCATCGACGGCGGGATCGGCAGCACGTTGTAGCCCGGCACCGCGACCTGCTCGGCGAAGCTGCCCCAGCCGGTCAGGGCCATGACCCGATCGCCGACCTTCAGGTGACTGACCTTTTCACCGACTTCGCTGACCACGCCGGAGGCTTCGCCACCTGGGGAGAACGGGAAGGGCGGCTTGAACTGGTACTTGCCCTCGATGATCAGCGTGTCCGGGAAGTTGACCCCGGCTGCGTGCACGTCCAGCAGGATTTCGTTCTTCTTGGCGACAGGACTGGCGACGTCTTCCAGCACCAGCGATTCGGCAGGGCCGAAGGCTTTGCACAGCACGGCTTTCATCAGGGCTATTCCTTTGGGAGTGATGGCCGATAAGTGTAGGTGTGGCAGTCAACGGGTCAACGAGCATGCCCGGCCCTGATAGTCCGCCATAAGCTTGTGCTTGCGCGGCGGGTCGTTATGCTAGGCCGCAAACCGGATAAGGAGCGAATTGTGAAAGCGTGGATCATGTTGTTGCTGGCCCTGTCTCTGCCTGTGGCAGCGCTGGCCGAAGAAGCCAAAGAAGGCGAGGCGCCGAAGGTCAACTACATCACCCTGAGCCCGCCGTTTGTGGGCAACTACGGACTCGATGGCACCCCGAAGCTCAAGGTCTACAAGGCCGACGTGGCACTGCGGGTGACCGGTGAAGAGGCGACCAAACTGGTCAAGGCCAACGAGCCGCTGATCCGCAATCAGCTGGTGGCGCTGTTCACTCAGCAGACGACTGATGCGATGGGCAGCATCGAGGGCAAGGAAAAGCTGCGTCAGGAAGCCTTGAAGCAGACTCAGCAAGTGATGAATGACGAGACCGGCAAACCGGTGGTTGAAGATCTGTTGTTCAACAACCTGATCATTCAGTAAGGCATTCGTTGTCCGGGCGGGCCTCATCGCGAGCAAGCTCGCTCCCACAGGATTCATGGTGATCACAATTTTGTGATTCACACAGATCCCTTGTGGGAGCGAGCTTGCTCGCGATGGCATTTTGTCAGGCGACAAATGACTCAGGGTTTGAGCGCGATCACTGCCGCCCACTGCTCGGCCGTCACCGGCATCACCGACAGTCGCGAACCCTTTTGCACCAGCGGCATCTCGGCCAGCGCGGTCTGCTGTTTCAGGTAATCCAGCTTCAAGACCCGGTTGAATGTCTCTACGTGGGCGACATCGATCGCGCTCCAGGCGTTTTTCTCCGGCGTGGCTTTCGGATCGAAGTAATGGCTTTCCGGTTCCAGTGCGGTGGGATCCGGGTACGCGGCTTCGATTATTTTGCCGATTCCGGCAATGCCCGGCTCCGGGCAGCTGGAGTGGTAGAAAAAGAACTCGTCCCCCACCGCCATGGCCCGCAGGAAATTACGTGCCTGATAGTTGCGAACCCCGTCCCAGCGCGCTTTGCCGAGCTTCTCCAGGCCCTTGATCGAGAGCTCGTCGGGCTCGGATTTCATCAGCCAGTAGGCCATGGTGTGTGCTCCTCAAGCGGTCATTGGGCAGGTTGTCCGGCAATTTTATGACAAACCGACGGTCGGTTGACGTCAGCATTTGCGCAGAGGTTCACGTTGTCGCAAAATGCCGGCCTTTAAAGCTTGACGCTGCTGCACGGCCTACGAATGGAAACCGCTGCTGTCATCGTGATGATGTGCCTTGAGGGGGGCAATCGATGAAACGCAAACCGGATTTGCTGTGGACTTTGGTAATTTTGTTCGGTCTGGGCGTCGTGACCACCGGTTATGCGCAAAGTCTGTGGGCCAACAAGGCCGATGCACCGATTGAAGTGGCGCAACAGGTACAACAGTCGACAGCCTTCAAGCGCTGACACTGCCTTTTCGACGCTGCTGATCTACGCGGCGTCTATCCTGCGAAATACCACGCCTTGTCTGTCACCGTTCCCTGCAACGGTACATCCCAGCTCGCTTGCGCGAGACGTTCGACTTTCTGACATTCATGGGCCAGGCCCAATAGCGTCGGCTTGCGCCAGTTCTGGCGTCGGGCCAGATACGCCAGGCTGCGGTCGTAGAATCCGCCGCCCATGCCCAGGCGCCCGCCGACATCGTCGAATCCCACCAAAGGCAACAACACCAGATCCAGTGCCCAGACCTTGCGCTGACGGGCCAGATTGGCGCGCGGCTCCAGAATGCGGAAGCGGTTGGGTTTGAGTTTTTCGCCGGGGCGGATTTGCTGGAAGACCATCTTGGTCCGTGGCCAGGCACTGAGTACCGGCAGGTAGGTTTTCTTGCCCCGACGCTGGGCGGCGCGCAGCAACAGGCGCGGGTCGATTTCACCGTCGGTGGGCAGGTACAGGGAAATGTGTTTCGCCCGGCGAAAGTGCGGGTCTTGTGCCAGTTGCTTGTACAGACCTTCGGCGGCCTCGCGTTGTTCGCTTCGCGTCAGCGAGCGGCGGGCCTTGCGCAGCAGGCGGCGCAGTTGGGGGCGGGGCAGCAACGCGGGTTCGGTCATGGTTCGGCTTCGGCAGGGTGGGACGAAAACGTACGCATAAAAAATCCGATGCCGGCATGCACCGGCATCGGATTCGAATCAGGCTCCCCGGATGAGCCGCTGTCGACTTAGCCCTTGAACCCGAGAGTTCAAGGTGGAGGATGCAGTAGGCTTTAAGGCTTTCCGTCTGGCGGACATGCACACCAGCCCAACGTGCAACCCCCAGGGTAGTGCAAATCGGCTCAGGGACATCGTCAACTGGCAAGCACCCCAGGGAGTGCGGCGAGTATAACTCAAGCAGCCTGGCGAATCAGCCCTTGCTGATGTCCGGATCGTCGGCCAGCACCAGATCGACACGATCGAGCAAGTCACGCACCTGTTCACGGGTCGAACCGCTGGCCTGGATGTCCGGACGCTCTTCTTTGTGCAAGAGGTCGTGGGTGATGTTCAGCGCGGCCATCACGGCGATGCGGTCGGCGCCGATGACTTTGCCGCTGCTGCGGATCTCGCGCATCTTGCCGTCCAGGTAGCGGGCGGCGCTGATCAGATTGCTGCGCTCTTCCTGGGGACAGATGATCGAATACTCTTTGTCGAGGATCTGCACGGTAACGCTATTGCTTGAACTCATGAGTCTTGCTCCAGGGCCTTGAGGCGCGAAATCATCGATTCGACCTTACGCCGGGCGATTTCGTTTTTTTCAATGAGGTGCGCGCGTTCCTCGCGCCAGGTCTTTTCCTGAGCAAGTAAGAGTGCATTTTGACTCTTTAGTTGCTCGACTCGGGTAATCAGCAGTTCGAGTCTGGCCATCAGCGCTTGCAGGTCGGTGTCTTCCATTGTGTCCACTGATTCGGTCTGATGGGTTTGGCTGGCGGACAGCCTTTAATGGTCTTGGCGAGTCTGTCGATGTAGGATACAAGGCCTTCATTCTAGACATAGCGCCGTCTGGCGCCTAGCTGCCCATGCCCATTCAGAATTCCCCGTACCAAGGCTTTGCCACCCTGCTGAACTCCAGCGGTCACTCCGTTTCGCCTGCCGAACTGCACGGCCTGTTGCTGGGCCGCAGTTGCGCCGGCGCCGGCTTCAATGCCGAAGAGTGGCTGATCGATGCCGCCGAGTTGCTCGAAAGCGAGCCGCAGGACAACGTCCGCAACGCGCTGATCGGTCTGCAGGAGATGGTCAAGAGCGAACTCACCGGTGATGACGTCACCGTGGTTCTGCTGCTGCCGAACGATGACGCGCCACTGGCCGAGCGCGCCGCCGCGCTGGGCGAATGGTGTCAGGGTTTCCTCACCGGTTTCGGCCTGAACTGCCGCGACAGCAGCATGCTGAGCACCGAAGCCACTGAAGTGTTGCAGGATTTGGCAGCGATCTCCCAGGTGCAAGACGCACTGGAAGAATCCGAAGACGGCGAAAGCGACTATATGGAAGTCATGGAGTACCTGCGTGTCGCTCCGCTGCTGCTGTTCTCCGAAACCAAAAAGGCCGACGTGCCGCCAGCGGCCAAGCCGTCGCTGCACTGATCGCGTGCCAGGGAAAGCCATCTGCCCATGATCCATATCCCGAAAGCGGAATACGCCCGGCGCCGCAAGGCGCTGATGGCGCAGATGGAACCCAACAGCATCGCGATCCTGCCTGCCGCCGCGGTCGCCATTCGCAACCGCGACGTCGAGCATGTCTATCGTCAGGACAGCGACTTCCAGTACCTCAGTGGTTTTCCCGAGCCACAGGCGGTCATCGTCCTGATGCCCGGGCGCGAACACGGCGAGTACGTACTGTTCTGCCGTGAACGCAATGCCGAACGCGAACTCTGGGACGGCCTGCGCGCCGGCCAGGAAGGTGCGATCCGCGATTTTGGCGCCGACGACGCCTTTCCCATCACCGACATCGACGACATCTTGCCGGGCCTGATCGAAGGCCGCGACCGGGTGTATTCGGCCATGGGCAGCAACCCGGAATTCGACCGCCACCTGATGGACTGGATCAACGTGATCCGCTCCAAGGCGCACCTCGGCGCCCAGCCGCCGAACGAATTCGTTGCCCTGGATCACCTGCTGCACGACATGCGCCTGTATAAATCGGCGGCAGAAGTGAAGGTGATGCGCGAAGCGGCGCGGATTTCCGCCCAGGCCCACATCCGGGCGATGCAGGCCAGCCGTGCCGGGCTGTACGAGTACAGCCTCGAAGCCGAGCTCGATTACGAGTTCCGCAAGGGCGGGGCGAAAATGCCGGCCTACGGTTCGATCGTCGCCGCCGGGCGCAACAGTTGCATCCTGCATTACCAGCAGAATGACGCGCTGCTCAAGGACGGCGATCTGGTGCTGATCGACGCCGGATGCGAGATCGACTGCTACGCCAGCGACATCACCCGCACCTGGCCGGTCAACGGCAAGTTCTCGGCCGAGCAGAAAGCGATCTACGAACTGGTGTTGGCCTCGCAGGAAGCCGCGTTCGCCGAAATCGCCCCGAACAAGCACTGGAACCAGGCGCACGAAGCCACGGTTCGGGTCATCACCGCCGGACTGGTGAAGCTGGGGCTGTTGCAGGGCGAAGTCGACGAGTTGATCGCCACCGAGGCCTACAAGGCGTTTTACATGCACCGCGCCGGCCACTGGCTCGGGATGGATGTGCATGACGTCGGCGAGTACAAGGTCGGCGGCGAATGGCGGGTGCTGGAAGTCGGCATGGCGCTGACCGTGGAGCCGGGCATCTACATCGCCCCGGACAATCAGAACGTAGCGAAGAAATGGCGCGGCATTGGCGTGCGCATCGAGGATGACGTGGTAGTGACCAAAAGCGGTTGTGAAATCCTGACGGGTGGCGTGCCGAAAACCGTCGCCGAGATCGAAGCCCTGATGGCGCAAGCACGGACCTGCGCGGCATGAGTCGGGTCAATCTGGCAATCATCGGTGGCGGTCTGGTCGGCGCCAGTCTGGCGTTAGCCTTGCAGGCCGGGGCCAAGGCCCGTGGCTGGAAGATCGTGCTGATCGAACCGTTCGCCCCCGGTGACACCTGGCAGCCGAGCTACGACGCGCGTTCCTCGGCACTGTCTTTCGGCTCACGGCAGATTTATCAGCGGCTGGGCGTGTGGCAGGAAATCTCCCGCCGCGCCGAGCCGATCAAGCAGATTCACGTGTCCGACCGTGGACGTTTTTCCACCGCTCGCCTGTCGGCGATGGAAGAGGGCGTCCCTGCGCTCGGCTATGTCGTGGAAAACGCCTGGCTCGGCCAGTGTCTGTGGCAGCACCTCGACAAAGACGTGATCAGCTGGCGCTGCCCGGCGGAAGTCACCCGCATGGAGCCGTTGCCGGACGGCTATCGCCTGACCCTCAACGACGAAACCACGGTCGAGTGCGATCTGGCGGTGCTCGCCGATGGCGGCCGTTCCGGTCTGCGCGAACAATTGGGCATCAACGTGCGCAAGCGCCCGTATAACCAGAGCGCGCTGATCGCCAACATCACCCCGAGCGAAGCGCACAACGGCATGGCCTTCGAGCGCTTCACCGACGAAGGCCCGATGGCGCTGTTGCCGCTGCCGGAAAACCGTTGCGCGCTGGTCTGGACCCGTCTGGGCATGGACGCGCAACGGTTGGCCGACCTGAGCGAGCGTGATTTCCTCAGCGAGCTGCAAGGCGTGTTCGGCTACCGTCTCGGCACTTTGAAACAGGTCGGCGCGCGGCATCTGTACCCGCTGTCGCTGGTGGAAGCCGAAGAGCAGGTGCGCTCGCATCTGGCCGTTCTCGGCAATGCCGCCCACAGCCTGCATCCAATTGCCGGGCAGGGTTTCAACCTGTCCCTGCGCGATGCCGATGCGTTGGCCGCCGCGCTGCTGGCCAGCGACAAACCGCTGGGGGATTTCGCCACGTTGCAGGTCTATCGCGAGCGTCAGCGTCTCGATCAGGACCTGACCGTGGGTTTCTCCGATCAGGTCACGCGCCTGTTCGGCAGCACCCAGCCGCTGGTGTCGCTGGGGCGCAACATCGGCCTGCTCGGCCTCGATCTGCTGCCGCCGGCCAAACGCTGGTTCGCCCGTCAGGCCATGGGGCTGGGGACGCGGTCGGATGCGTGAGTGGCTGATCAAACAGTTTGGCAAGGCGCGGCTGATGCGCTGGATCATGACGTTCTACCCGCCGTATTTCGGCGCGGGTGTCCGGGTGCAGCACATCAGCGATGACTTTCGCGACATCCGGGTCTCGATGGGCCTGGGCTGGTACAACCGCAATTACGTCGGCACCCAGTTCGGCGGCAGTCTGTATTCGATGGTCGATCCGTTCTTCATGTTGATGCTCATGGAGAACCTCGGCTCGCGGTACATCGTCTGGGACAAGGCCGCCGACATTGATTTCATATCGCCGGGTAAAGGCCCGGTGTTCGCCCGGTTCAACATCGACGACACCCTGCTCGACGAGATCCGTCGGCAGACCGCCAGTGGCGAGAAATACCTGCCGCAGTTGCAGGTCGACATTCATGACGGCGCCGGCAACCTGGTGGCGCGGGTCGGTAAAACCCTTTACGTGCGGCTCAAGCCGCCAGCGAGACAGGCTTAAAGCATGGAAATGCGCGCGGATGTGCTGATTGTCGGAGCCGGAATGGTCGGCAGTGCCCTGGCGCTGGCGTTGCAGGGCAGCGGGCTGGAAGTGCTGCTGCTCGACGGCAGCCCGTTGAGCGTCAAACCCTTCAATGGCGACGCGCCGTTCGAGCCACGGGTGAGCGCACTGTCGGCGGCCAGCCAGCGGATCCTCGACCGCCTCGGCGTGTGGGACGGCATCGTCAATCGACGCAGCAGCCCTTACACCGACATGCACGTCTGGGACGGCAGCGGCACCGGCCAGATTCACTTCTCGGCCAGCAGCGTGCACGCCGAGGTGCTCGGCCATATTGTCGAAAACCGCGTGGTCCAGGATGCCTTGCTCGACCGTCTGCACGATTGCGATATGGGCCTGTTGGCCAACGCGCGGCTGGAGCAGATGCGCCGTTCCGGTGATGACTGGCTGCTGACCCTGGCCGACGGCCGCACCTTGCGTGCGCCGTTGGTGATCGCGGCGGACGGCGCCAATTCTGCGGTGCGCCGTCTGACTGGCGTTGCCACTCGCGAGTGGGATTACCTGCATCACGCCATCGTCACCAGCGTGCGCAGCAGCAAGCCGCACCGCATGACCGCCTGGCAGCGTTTCACCGATCACGGGCCGCTAGCGTTTTTGCCGCTGGAGCGTGATGGCCAGCAGGACTGGTGCTCGATCGTCTGGTCGACCACGCCAAGCGAAGCCGAACGGCTGATGGCGCTGGATGAAGCGGACTTCTGCCGTGAACTCGAACGCGCTTTCGAAGGTTGCCTCGGCGACGTCATCAGTGCCGACCCGCGCCTGTGCGTGCCGCTGCGTCAACGTCACGCCAAACGCTACGTGGCCGAAGGCCTGGCACTGATCGGCGATGCCGCGCACACCATTCACCCGTTGGCGGGGCAGGGCGTGAATCTCGGCTTCCTCGATGCCGCCGTGCTGGCCGAAGTGTTGTTGCAGGCCAACGAACGCGGCGAACGCCTGGCGGACGTGAAAGTCCTGAGCCGCTACGAACGCCGGCGCATGCCGCACAATCTGGCGCTGATGGCCGCGATGGAAGGCTTCGAGCGGTTGTTCCAGGCCGATCCGTTGCCGCTGCGCTGGTTGCGTAATACCGGGCTGAAAATCGTCGAGCAGATGCCCGAGGCAAAGGCGTTGTTCGTGCGCGAAGCATTGGGTCTGACCGGGGACCTTCCCGTCCTGGCTAAACCATAATTCTCTGTTGAGACTGAAGGCCCCTTCGCGGGCAAGCCCGCTCCCACAGTGGACAGTGTGAAATTCCAATTTGAGTACACCCTGGAACCCTGTGGGAGCGGGCTTGCCCGCAAAGGCGCCAGTTCATTCGCCAAAAGTTTCGGGCTGTGCAACATCTGGTAACTCCTTGGGAAAGTGTTCGATTGAGCTCGTAAATGTGAGTCCTTATCATTTGGGCCACTTTTCCCGACCGAGAGACCGCTCCCATGTTGGCATCCAAGCGTGTTCTGACCGCACTGGCCCTGACCCTGATCGGCAGCACTGCCGCCCAGGCCGCCGACGAGGTGGTGGTCTACTCCTCGCGTATCGATGAGCTGATCAAGCCGGTGTTCGATGCCTACACCGCCAAGACCGGGGTGAAGATCAAGTTCATCACCGACAAGGAAGCGCCGCTGATGCAGCGGATCAAGGCCGAGGGCGAGAACGCCACCGCCGACCTGCTGCTGACCGTCGATGCCGGCAACCTCTGGCAGGCCGAGCAGATGGGCATTCTTCAGCCGTTCACCTCGAAAACCATCGACGCCAGCATTCCCCTGCAATATCGCTCGTCCAGCCACGCCTGGACCGGCCTGAGCCTGCGTGCGCGAACCATCGCCTATTCCACCGCACGGGTGAAACCGGGCGAGCTGACCACCTACGAAGCATTGGCCGACAAGAACTGGGAAGGCCGCCTGTGCCTGCGCACGGCGAAGAAGGTCTACAACCAGTCGCTGACCGCCACCATGATCGAAGTCCACGGCGCCGAGAAGACCGAGAAGATCCTCAAGGGCTGGGTCAACAACCTGTCCACCGACGTGTTCTCCGACGACGTCGCGGTGCTGGAAGCGATCAACGCCGGCCAGTGCGACGTCGGCATCGTCAACACCTACTACTACGGCCGCCTGCACAAGCAGAAGCCGGAGCTGCCGGTAAAACTGTTCTGGCCGAACCAGGCGGATCGTGGCGTGCACGTCAACCTGTCGGGCATCGGCCTGACCAAACATGCACCGCATCCGGAAGCCGCCAAGGCACTGGTAGAGTGGATGACCACGCCTGAAGCGCAGAAGATCTTTGCCGACGTGAACCAGGAGTTCCCGGCGAATCCGGCGGTGAAACCTTCGGAAGAAGTGGCGGCGTGGGGGCAGTTCGTGGCTGATACGCTGCCAGTTGAGGTGGCGGGCAAGCGACAGGCTGAAGCGATCCGGATGATGGATCGGGCGGGTTGGAACTGAGTATGTTGCCGGCTGCGGTGTTCGCTTGAGATCGCTGCCCTCACCCCAGCCCTCTCCCGGAGGGAGAGGGAGCCGATCTCCATAGTTTTTAAAACTGGAGTTCAACTCGATATTGCAAGTCGCCGAATGATGTCCAGGCAACACGGTCAGTCCCCTCTCCCTCCGGGAGAGGGCTAGGGTGAGGGCAGCAATCCCCACTTGAAACACTCAGCTCAACAACACCACAAAATCCCTCAGAGACCCAAAAGTGGCCCACCCCGCCCAACGCCGCTGGTACCCCATCGTCTTCGCCATCGCCGCGTTGGTGCTGCTCCCCCTCAGCGTGCTCCTGCTCTCATGGCAAACCATCGATCACCAGATCTGGTCGCACCTCTGGGAAACCCAGATGCCACGCCTGCTGGGCAACACCCTGACACTGGTCTTCGGCGTAGGCATCGGCGTAACCCTGCTGGGCGTAAGCCTCGCCTGGCTCACCAGCCTCTGCGAATTCCCCGGGCGACGCTGGCTCGACTGGGCGCTGATGCTGCCGTTCGCAATCCCGGCCTACGTGCTGGCGTTCGTCTTCGTCGGCCTGCTGGACTTCGCAGGCCCCGTGCAAACCCTGCTGCGCGAATGGTTCGGCACCGGCCTGCGCCTGCCGCGAGTGCGCTCCACCGGCGGGGTGATTCTGGTGCTGGTGCTGGTGTTTTATCCCTACGTCTACCTGCTGGCGCGCACCGCGTTCCTGGCGCAGGGCAAGGGATTGATGGAAGCCGCGCGAGTACTCGGCCAGTCACCCTGGCAGGCATTCTGGCGCGTGGCATTGCCGATGGCTCGGCCGGCCATCGGTGCCGGCGTGGCGCTGGCACTGATGGAAACCCTGGCGGATTTCGGCGCGGTGTCGGTGTTCAACTTCGACACCTTCACCACCGCGATCTACAAGACCTGGTATGGCTTCTTCAGCCTGCCCAGCGCCGCGCAACTCGCCAGCCTGTTGCTGCTGGTGGTGATGCTGGTGCTGTACGGCGAACGTCGCGCGCGCGGTGCCAATCGGGCAAGTAATGAACGGCCACGGGTCAAGGCGCTCTACCACCTGCGTGGGCCCAAGGCCTGGGCGGCGACCGGCTGGTGCGGTCTGGTGTTTGCCTGCGCGTTTGTCATTCCGGTGCTGCAACTGGTGGTGTGGTTCTGGCAGCGCGGGCGATTCGATCTGGATGAGCGCTACGCGGGATTGATTCTGCACACCTTGTATCTGGGCGGCATGGCGGCGTTGATCACGGTCAGCGTGGCGATGTTGCTGGCGTTCGCCCGGCGCCTGGCGCCCACCCGGACGATCAATTCCGCCGTCGGTCTGGCCAATCTCGGTTATGCCTTGCCGGGCTCGGTGCTGGCGGTGTCGATCATGCTCGCGTTCAGTTATCTGGACCGGGAGCTGGTGATTCCGCTGTCCGGCTGGCTCGGCGGTGCGGGCAAGCCGCTGTTGCTGGGCAGTCTGGCGGCGTTGCTGTTGGCGTATCTGGTGCGGTTCGTGGCGGTGGCCTATGGGCCGCTGGAAAGCAGTCTGACGCGTATACGGCCATCTTTGCCTGAAGCGGCACGTAGCCTGGGCGTCAGCGGGCCGCGACTGTTTTTCAAAGTGTATCTGCCGTTGTTGCTGCCCGGCACGCTCAGCGCCGCGTTGCTGGTGTTCGTCGATGTGCTCAAGGAAATGCCCGCGACCCTGCTGATGCGCCCGTTTGGCTGGGACACGCTGGCGGTGCGGATCTTCGAAATGACCAGCGAAGGTGAATGGGCGAGGGCGTCGTTGCCGGCGCTGACCCTGGTGCTGGTCGGCTTGTTGCCGGTCATCGGACTTATTCGCCGTTCGGCGCATCGAAACACTTAGTCGTCAGTCCTGAATCATGCGGCTACAATGCGCGGCATTCGGTGCGGTCCGTCTGACAGACCCTGTCGCTAAAATCGGCTGAAAGCCCTTTTTTACAGGGCTTTCCGATCCGTGCAGCAGCGCTCCGCACCTTCGCCACGCCCGGAAGGAGAAACCCATGGGACAGCGTACGCCTCTGTATGACCTGCATCTCGCCCTCGGCGCGAAGATGGTCGATTTTGGCGGTTGGGACATGCCCCTGCATTACGGCTCACAGGTCGAGGAACACCATCAGGTGCGCCGCGATTGCGGGGTGTTCGATGTTTCCCACATGACCGTGATCGATGTCACCGGCCCCCAGGCCAAGGCCTGGCTCCAGCATTTGCTGGCCAATGACGTCGAACGCCTGCACAGCCCCGGCCGTGCGTTGTACAGCACCATGCTCAACGAGCGCGGCGGCATCGTCGACGACATGATCGTCTACCGCCTCGAGGACGGTTATCGTCTGGTGGTCAACGCTTCCACCCGCGATCAGGATCTGGCCTGGATGCAGGCACAGCTGGGCAGTTTCGATGTGCAAATGCACGAACGCTCCGAGCTGGCGATGCTCGCCATTCAAGGCCCCCATGCCCGGCACAGGATTGCCGAGCTGGTGACCCAGTCCCGCGCCAACCTGATCCAGATGCTCAAGCCTTTCGAGGGCTACGTCGACGGCGACTGGTTCATTGCGCGCACCGGCTACACCGGTGAGGACGGTCTGGAAATCGCCCTGCCGGCCGATCAGGCTCCCGGATTTTTCAACGATCTGGTGGGCGCAGGTATTTCCCCCATCGGCCTTGGTGCCCGCGACACGTTGCGGGTCGAAGCCGGCATGAACCTTTACGGTCAGGACATCCACCAAGACGTTTCGCCACTGGCCTCGAACATGGCCTGGAGTATCGCCTGGGAACCGGCCACGCGCCGGTTCATCGGTCGCGACGCGCTGGAAGCGGAAAAAACCGCCGGCGTGCAGCACAAACTGGTCGGTCTGGTGCTTGAGGAACGCGGGGTTTTGCGGGCCCATCAGGTGGTTCGTATCGCTGATGTTGGCGAAGGGGAGATCACCAGTGGTAGTTTCTCTCCTACGCTTAGCAAGTCGATTGCCCTGGCGCGTGTACCGATGGCGACTGCCGACCGCGCCGAAGTGGAAATCCGTGGCAAGTGGTATCCGGTACGAGTGGTCAAACCGACCTTTGTCCGTCACGGCAAAACCTTGATCTAAACCTTTTCCGGCGGGCACGACCGCTGACAATTTCTTGAGGACACCGAGCATGAGCAACATCCCAGCTGAACTGCGTTTTGCCGAAAGTCATGAATGGGCGCGTCTGGAAGCCGACGGCACCGTCACCGTGGGCATCAGCGATCACGCCCAGGAAGCGTTGGGTGATGTGGTGTTTGTCGAGCTGGCAGAAGTGGGCAAGGTGTTCGCCGCCGGTGATGCTGCCGGTGTCGTCGAGTCGGTGAAGGCTGCTTCCGACATCTATTCCCCGGTCGGTGGCGAAGTGATTGCCGTCAACGAAGACCTGGCCAACGCGCCGGAAGAGCTGAACAACGATCCGTACGCCGCGTGGATCTTCAAGCTCAAGCCAAGCGACAAGGCCGAGCTGGACAAGCTGCTCGACGCTGCCGGCTACAAGGCTGCCATCGGCGAATAAGCTGCAGGCGAGACCCCAAAGCCCCGACCCGTCGGGGCTTTTTTCTGCCCGGGACTTTTGCCGTCGGGGTGGCTGCTATGCTGGTTTGACCGTGTTGCATTGACGCCGAGCCGCCAGCCAAGAGAGAGCCCGTCATGTCCCAGTTGCCATCCTTGAGCCAGTTACGCGATCCCCATGCCTTTCTGCGCCGCCACCTCGGCCCCGATGCCGCCGAGCAACAGGCGATGCTCGACAGCCTCGGCCTCGGCAGCCGGGTCGAACTGATCGAACAGACCGTGCCGCCGGGCATTCGCCTCAACCGCGAGCTGGACCTGCCGCCGGCGCTGGACGAACAGGCGGCGCTGGCAAAGTTGCGCGGTTATGCCGAGCAGAACCAGGTCTGGACCAGCCTGATCGGCATGGGCTACCACGGCACCCTGACCCCGACCGTCATCCTGCGCAACGTGCTGGAAAATCCCGGCTGGTACACCGCCTACACGCCTTATCAACCGGAAATCGCCCAGGGCCGGCTCGAAGCGTTGCTCAACTTTCAGCAACTGACCATCGACCTCACCGGCCTTGAACTGGCCAATGCTTCGCTGCTCGATGAAGCCACCGCTGCGGCGGAAGCCATGGCCCTGGCCAAGCGCGTGGCGAAGTCGAAAAGCAATCTGTTCTTCGTCGACGAAAACTGTCATCCACAAACCATTTCCGTGGTGCAGACCCGCGCCGAAGGCTTCGGCTTCGAGCTGATCGTCGACGCTGTGGATAACTTGAAGCAGCACCAGGTGTTCGGCGCACTGCTGCAATACCCCGACACCCACGGCGAAGTCCGCGACCTGCGTCCACTGATCGATCACCTGCACGCGCAGCAGGCGCTGGCCTGCGTGGCGGCCGATCTGCTCAGTCTGTTGCTGCTGACCCCGCCGGGCGAACTGGGTGCCGACGTGGTGTTCGGTTCATCCCAGCGCTTCGGTGTGCCGATGGGTTACGGCGGCCCGCACGCGGCGTTTTTCGCCAGTCGCGAGGAATACAAACGGGCGATTCCCGGCCGGATCATCGGTGTGTCGAAAGATGCCCGTGGCAACGTCGCGCTGCGTATGGCCCTGCAAACCCGCGAACAGCACATTCGCCGGGAGAAGGCCAATTCGAACATCTGCACCGCCCAGGTGCTGCTGGCCAACATCGCCAGTTTCTATGCGGTCTATCACGGCCCGGAAGGTCTGAAACGAATCGCCCAGCGTGTGCACCGGCTGACCTGCATTCTCGCCGCCGGGCTCGAACGCCATGGCATAAAACGGCTGAACGAACACTTCTTCGACACCCTCACGCTGGACGTGGGCGGCGCGCAAACCGCGATCATCGAAAGCGCCCAGGCCGCGCAGATCAACCTGCGAATTCTCGGTCGTGGCCAACTGGGTCTGAGCCTCGACGAGGCCTGTGATGAAAGCACCGTGGCCAGACTGTTCGATGTGCTGCTGGGCGCCGATCACGGTTTGAGCGTCGATGATTTGGACGCCGAAACGCTGACCTCCGGCATTCCCGACACGCTGCAACGCAGCACGCCTTACCTGCGTCACCCGGTGTTCAACGCCCACCACAGCGAAACCGAGATGTTGCGCTACCTCAAGCAGTTGGAGAACAAGGATCTGGCGCTCAACCAGTCGATGATCCCGCTGGGCTCCTGCACCATGAAACTCAACGCCACCAGCGAGATGATCCCGATCACCTGGCCGCAATTCGCGAATCTGCACCCGTTCGTGCCCCGGGAGCAGGCGGTCGGTTACACTCTGATGATCGAGGAGCTTGAGCGCTGGCTGTGCGCGATCACCGGGTTCGATGCGATCTGCATGCAACCCAACTCCGGCGCCCAGGGCGAGTACGCCGGGTTGCTGGCAATCCGCAAATATCACGAGAGCCGCCAGCAGGGCGGACGGGATATCTGCCTGATTCCTTCTTCGGCCCACGGCACCAACCCGGCCTCGGCGCAGATGGCCGGGATGCGCGTGGTGATTGTCGAGTGTGACGACGCCGGCAACGTCGATCTGGAGGACTTGAAAGCCAAGGCGTCCGAGGCCGGGGACAAGCTGTCGTGCCTGATGGCGACCTACCCGTCGACTCATGGCGTGTACGAGGAAGGCATCAGCGAAATCTGCGAAGTTATCCACAAGCACGGCGGCCAGGTGTACATGGACGGCGCCAACCTCAACGCTCAGGTCGGGCTGGCGCGGCCGGCGGACATCGGCGCCGACGTGTCACACATGAACCTGCACAAGACGTTCTGCATTCCCCACGGCGGAGGCGGGCCGGGCATGGGGCCGATTGGCGTGCGTGCGCATCTGGCGCCGTTCGTTGCCAACCATCCGGTGATTCCGATCGACGGGCCGCAACCGCAGAACGGAGCGGTCAGCGCCGCACCGTGGGGCAGCGCGAGCATTCTGCCGATCAGCTGGATGTACATCGCGATGATGGGGCCGCAACTGGCGGATGCCAGTGAGGTGGCGATCCTCGCGGCGAATTACCTGGCGCAGCATCTGTCCGGTGCTTTCCCCGTTCTGTACAGCGGTCGCAACGAGCGGGTCGCCCACGAATGCATTCTGGATCTGCGCCCGCTGAAAGCGCAGACCGGCATCAGCGAAGAAGACGTCGCCAAGCGCCTGATGGATTACGGCTTCCACGCGCCGACCATGTCGTTCCCGGTGCCGGGCACCTTGATGGTCGAGCCGACCGAGAGCGAGTCCAAGGCCGAACTGGATCGGTTCATCGGCGCGATGCTGAGCATCCGCGCAGAAATCACCGAGGTGCAGAACGGCAACTGGCCGGCCGAGGACAACCCGCTCAAACGGGCGCCGCATACCCTGGCCGATATCACCGGCGTGTGGGAGCGGCCGTACAGCATCGAGCAGGGCATCACGCCGGATGTGCACACGAAGGCGCACAAATATTGGCCGGCGGTGAACCGGGTCGATAACGTCTACGGTGACCGCAACCTGTTCTGCGCCTGCGTGCCGGTGGACGATTACCGCTGAACCGCGGGCAAAAAAATGCCGCTCGTGTGAGCGGCATTTTTGTCTGTCCGGAAGGTTATTCCGACGCCACGGCGTTCTTCGCCAGGATCGCGTTCGCCAGTTCCATGTCCGTTGCCTGCAGGCCAGGGTTGTCGGCGCGGACTTTCTGCATCGCGGCTTCCAGGTACGGGCCACGGATGCCGCCGTCGCTGGCGACGAAGCTGCCGGCGTCGTCCTGGGCGGCAACGATCAGTTTGTGATCCTTGAAGGTCAGGTAGGTCGAGCCGGTGGTGGCACCGGACGAAATGACGTTACGCCAAAAGCTGTCGGCCATTGCCGAACCGACGGGCAGAGACAGCAGGGCAAGGGTGGCGACAGCAAGTTTGAGACGCATGTTGGGTGACTCCACTGGTGTTGAATAACCGGTTGGATCGCCGTTTCCCCGATCCGGTTCCGTGAGCGGCTATTTCTGCTCGCTCTGTGGCGTCACCCGCAGCACTTCCTCAAGGGTTGTCAGCCCCGCAGCAACTTTCTGCGCGCCGGACAATCGCAGGCTGCGCATGCCTTCCTTGAATGCCTGACGACGGATCGCGGTGAGATCGGTGTCGGGGCTGATCAAGGCCTTGAGGCTGTCGCTCAGTTGCATGATTTCGTAGACCCCGGCGCGGCCGTGATAACCGGTGTCGCGGCACTCCAGGCAACCGATGGCCCGTTGCGCATTGCCCGGCAGCGGCGCCTGCCACGGTCGGGTCAGGGTTTGCCAGTCTTCTTCATCAAGTGTCAGCGGCGCCTTGCAGTGCGGGCACAGTGTTCGCACCAGTCGTTGCGCCATCACACCGAGCACGGTGGCCTTTATCAGGTAATGCGGCACGCCGAGTTCCAGCAGACGGCTGATGGCGCTCGGCGCATCGTTGGTGTGCAGGGTCGAGAGCACCAGGTGCCCGGTCAGCGCGGCCTGAATCGCCATTTCTGCGGTTTCCAGGTCGCGGATCTCGCCGATCATGATGATGTCCGGGTCTTGTCGCATCAGCGCTCGCACGCCGGCGGCGAACGTCAGGTCGATGTTGTGCTGGACCTGCATCTGGTTGAAGGCCGGCTCGACCATCTCGATCGGGTCTTCGATGGTGCAGAGGTTGACCTCGGGCGTCGCCAGCTTTTTCAGCGTGGTGTACAGCGTGGTGGTCTTGCCGGAACCGGTCGGCCCGGTGACCAGGATGATGCCGTTGGGCTGGCGGGTCATGTCCTGCCAGCGCCGCAGGTCGTCGGCGGAAAAACCCAACTGATCGAAATCCTTGAGCAGCACCTCCGGGTCGAAGATCCGCATCACCATTTTTTCGCCGAACGCAGTGGGCAGCGTCGACAGGCGCAACTCAACCTCTCCGCCGTCCGGGGTCTTGGTCTTGACCCGGCCGTCCTGGGGTTTGCGCTTCTCGGCGACGTTCATCCGGCCAAGGCTTTTCAGGCGACTGACAATGGCCATCGTCACCTGCGGCGGAAATTGATAGACGTTGTGCAGCACGCCGTCGATGCGAAAACGCACCGTGCCTTGCTCGCGCCGGGGTTCGATGTGGATATCGCTGGCCCGCTGCTGGAAGGCGTACTGGAACAGCCAGTCGACGATGTTGACGATGTGCGCGTCGTTGGCGTCCGGCTCCTGATCGCTGGCGCCGAGGTTGAGCAGTTGTTCGAAGTTGCCGAGGTTGCCGCTTTGCGCATCGGCATTGCTGGCGCCGCTGACCGATTTGGCGAGACGAAAGAATTCGACGCTGAAACGCTGAATGTCCGACGGGTTGGCCACCACCCGTTTGATCGGCAGTTTCAGGACGTGAGTCAGATCCGCCTCCCAGCCGCTGACATAGGGCTGGGCGCTGGCCACGGTCACCGCGTCTCGGTCGACCGATACCGCGAGGATCTTGTGGCGCTGGGCGAAGGCATAGGACATCAGCGGCGTGACGGCGGCGACGTTGATCTTCAGCGGATCGATCCGCAGGTACGGCTGGCCGGCCTGCTGCGCTAGCCAGAGGGTCAGGCTTTCCAGGTCGAGGTGTTTGCCCGGACGGCTGAGATCGTCCAGTTGCTGGCTGGCGATGAATTCCAGCGGATGCTTCTGGCCATGGGCGGCATGCCGACGCCGGGCATTCAGCGCCTGCTCGGCCGAGTCCTGGCAGATGAACCCCTGGGCGACCAGTTCACGCAGTACCTCATTGAGATCCAGCCAGCGGTCCTGAGTGGCGAGTTGAACGGACATGCGGGCTCCTTTTGAACGACAGTGCGCAAAGGATAGTCGTGGCCCCGCCGACCGTTGGGCCACTACCCGACGAAGACGTTTCGGTTCTTGTCAGCCGGCCGCCTGCGTCGGCGCATCCCACGCCTCGTCGGGGTTCTGCAGGTTCACCGAGCAGACGCTGATCAGGTTACGAAGTTTTTCCGCGATCACTTGGGCGCGGTGCCAGCTCAGGCGGCTCATGACGATGTCGATCGACAGCAGATCGTCCAGCCGCTGGACATTCACCTGTTCCGGGGTGAGGCACTGCAAGGCGAACAGGTTCAGCACCCGCACCAGCAAATCCGGCTCGGCCTCGGCCAGGATCTGGTACTGCGCAAGGCAATGGGCGTTGCTGGCGTTCCACACATCGGCACGGGGCGCAGGGGTGTTGACGGCTTCGAGGTGTGGCATGGCAGGTCTCCGGAATCAGTGGAGGAATTTTTACATCCGATGCCGGGCATTTCTTGTCTAAGATGAGCTCATCAGGCGGTTGATTGGGTGAATCAATTCGCTATTGGCTTCCTTTGAGGATTATTTATGCACAGCGAGCTGGACAGCTACGACCGGCGCATTCTCGCCCTGCTGCAAGAGGACGCTTCCTTGTCCAGCGCACAGATCGCCGAACAGGTTGGCCTGTCGCAGTCGCCGTGCTGGCGGCGGATTCAGCGGATGAAGGAGGAGGGGATCATTCGTGGCCAGGTGACTTTGCTCGATCGCAAGAAGATCGGCCTGAACACGCAGATCTTCGCCGAGATCAAACTCAACGCACACGGTCGTTCGAACTTCACTGAGTTCACCGAGGCGATTCGCGGTTTTCCCGAAGTGCTGGAGTGTTACGTGCTGATGGGGGCGGTGGATTTTCTGTTGCGGATTGTCGCGGCGGACATCGAGGCGTATGAGCGGTTCTTCTTCGAGAAGCTGTCGCTGGTGCCGGGGATTCAGGAAGTGAACTCGATTGTGGCGCTGTCGGAGATCAAGTCGACGACGAGCCTGCCGGTACTGCGCTGATTTGATGATCGTTCCCACGCTCCGCGGGGAATGCAGCCCGGGACGCTCCGCGTCCCAAAGCGGACGCAGAGCGTCCATTGAGGCATTCCCACGCAGACGGTTCGACGTGGGAACGATCACAGTCTGCTGGCGATGGCGGTGTTACATGCGCAGCAGCATTTTCCAGGCGCGATTCTGGTACACCGCAATCGCCTGATGCTTGCGCGCATCGAGCAATTCGTCGGTGATGGTCGGCTCGTTGGCCAGTTGCGCCAGTTTGTTCAGCTCGCCGTACAGGCGATCCATTTCCGGGATTTCCAGCACGTTGCGCGCGTGGTGCAGCCAGACCTGGATGCGTTCGATGCGTGGCAGTTGCTCGGCCAGATCTTCCGGCTGCTGCTGATAGCGCTGCAGTTGCAGCGAAGTGGCTTCTTCGCCCAGCAGGCGCGGCAGCCAGCTTTGCAACTGCGCGGCACCCTGGCGATTGCCACGGGTGTTGCGGTCAGCCGTCCAGGTGCGCGCCAGCAACCAGCGCGAAGCGTTCAGCGAGAACAGGCCCCAGCGCGGATCTTCCAGTTCTTCGAGGAACTGCTCCGGCGCGGCTTTACGCACGTCTTCGTCTTCGATGCCAACCTGGACCAGCGGACGCCAGTCTTCCAGCAGGGCATCGAGGGCAACGCGCAAGTCGTGGGTCGACGGACGCGGTGCGGCCTGGCCGAGGCTGCTCAGCAGGGCGCGCATTTCCGCGAGGTTCTCGACCCAGTCCTGCAGCAGGCGCCAGTGGCCGTTGAAGCGATACTGTTCGGCCAGACGTTGGCTGCTGCCGAGCAAGTGCCAGGCCAGGGCGGCGAAGGCGTCGTCCAGCGGGGTTTCAGCAGTGATGGCCGGCGCCGGCAGGCTCAGCGAGTAACTGTTGGCGTCGTACAGACGGTAGCCGCGCTCGGCCTTGCTGATGTCGCACGGCATCAGGGCCAGGGTTTCGGCCAGCTCGGCGGCCAGTTCCAGCAGCGCGGCAGGTTCGCCTTCGCGCAGTTCCAGTTCCAGCTCGCAGATTTCTTCTTTCTGCTTGCCGACCACCACGTGGCCCAGGTCCAGCGCGGCTTCGATGACCACTTTGGTCTTGCCACGGCCCCAGGCGATTTCGGCGCGCTCGCGGACGAAATCGGTGGTGAAGATCGGCTTCAGGGTTTTCTTGTCCAGCTCAGCGAGGGACTCGGGCCAGCATTCGCCGTCGAGTTTCTTCACGTCGAGCTTGGCTTTGGGCAGGTTCCAGTCGTACTCGTTACGCTCGGACAGACCGGCAACGCTCTGGCCACGGGTCTTGAGGGTCTGAATCACTTCTTCGCCGTCCTTGCGCAGGCGCAGGGCAACCTTGGCCCGGGCCAGGTCACGCTCGGGCGTGTCGAAGTACTGATTCATCAACTCACGGCGTTCCCAGCCACTTTTGTTGCGTTTTTTCAGGAGAGGGTGCTCGCGCAGGGCGGCGAGGGTTTCGCGGCTGACGCGGAGTTTGATTTCGGTTTCTTTCTGCATGGCCGGAAAATCCAGGATCGGGAGCGCAGCCGGGGGAATGTGTGGCTGCCAAGGCCGTGCAGTGTACAGGACTGAACCTTCCTACGCTTTGCGGCGGTTTATTCTCGGCGCCGGATGGTTCTATGATGAACCTCAATCCGGGAGTTGGAGTCAGCGATGCCTTTGCCGTCCATGCAAGACCAGTTCGCTGCACTGATCGCCGCGCCGTCGGTCAGTTGCACTCAGCCGCGGCTCGATCAGTCCAACCGGGCGGTGATCGATCTGCTCGCGGGCTGGCTCGGCGATCTGGGTTTCAGCTGCGACATCCAGCAGGTCAGCCCCGGCAAATTCAACCTGCTTGCCAGTTTTGGCAGCGGCCCCGGCGGGCTGGTGCTGGCCGGTCACAGCGACACGGTGCCATACGACGATGCGCTGTGGAAAACCGATCCGCTGAAACTCACCGAAATCGACGGCCGCTGGGTCGGTCTCGGCAGTTGCGACATGAAAGGCTTTTTCGCCCTGATCATCGAAGCCGTGCAGCCGCTGCTCGACCAACCGTTCAAGCAACCGCTGCTGATCCTCGCCACCTGCGATGAAGAAAGCTCGATGTCCGGTGCCCGGGCGCTGGCCGAAGCGGGGCGACCGCTGGGCCGGGCGGCGGTGATCGGTGAGCCGACCGGGCTCAAGCCGATCCGCATGCACAAGGGCATCATGATGGAACGCATCGATATCCTCGGACAGAGCGGCCATTCGTCGGATCCGCGCCTGGGACACAGCGCCCTCGAAGCGATGCACGATGCCATCGGCGAACTGCGCGGCCTGCGCCTGCTGTGGCAGCGTGAATTCAACAACCCGCAGTTCAGCGTGCCGCAGCCGACCATGAACTTCGGCTGCATCCACGGTGGCGACAACCCCAACCGCATCTGCGGCCAGTGTTCGCTGGAGTTCGACCTGCGGCCGCTGCCGGGGATGGACCCCAAGCTCTTGCGCAGCGAGATTCTGCGCAGGCTCAACCCGGTCGCCGAACGCCATCAGGTGAAGATCGATTATGCGCCGCTGTTTCCCGAAGTGCCGCCGTTCGAGCAGGCCGAGGACGCCGAGCTGGTGCGAATTGCCGAAAAACTCACCGGCCACACGGCCGAAGCGGTAGCGTTCGGCACCGAAGCGCCTTATCTTCAGCGCCTTGGCTGCGAAACCATCGTGCTCGGCCCCGGCGACATCGCCTGTGCGCACCAGCCGGACGAGTACCTCGAAATGTCACGTTTGCAGCCTACCGTGCATCTATTGCGGCAGTTGATCGAACATTACTGTCTCAAAGCTGTATAAATTGCCCAAACACCCACCCGTATTCATGAGGAGAGCGCGCGTGTCGCCAAGCCTGTTCCGACGATAACCATCAGCCCGCTGTGCGTTTTCCGTTTCGCCCCTTTTCCGGCTGCTATTTATTACAGGCCCAGGTTCATGCCCGAATACGTCAATTGGCTTCGCCACGCGTCTCCCTATATCAATGCTCACCGCGATTGCACCTTCGTCGTCATGCTTCCGGGCGACGGCGTGGAGCATCCGAATTTCGGCAACATCGTCCATGACATCGTGCTGCTGCACAGCCTCGGCGTGCGGCTGGTACTGGTTCATGGTTCCCGTCCGCAGATCGAAACCCGCCTCGCCGCCCGCGGCCTGACTCCGCATTACCACCACGGCATGCGCATCACCGATGCCGCGACGCTGGAGTGCGTGATCGACGCGGTCGGCCAACTGCGCATCGCTATCGAAGCGCGGCTGTCGATGGACATGGCCTCCTCGCCGATGCAGGGCTCGCGTCTGCGGGTGGCCAGCGGCAACCTTGTGACGGCGCGGCCGATCGGCGTGCTGGAAGGCGTCGACTACCACCACACCGGCGAAGTGCGCCGGGTCGACCGCAAAGGCATCAACCGCCTGCTCGACGAGCGCTCCATCGTGCTGCTGTCGCCGCTGGGTTATTCGCCGACCGGTGAGATCTTCAACCTGGCCTGCGAAGACGTCGCCACCCGCGCCGCCATCGATCTGGGCGCAGACAAGCTGCTGCTGTTCGGTGCCGACCTCGGTCTGATCGACGAAAACGGCAAACTGGTGCGCGAGCTGCGCCCGCAACAGGTGCCGGCGCATTTGCAGCGTCTGGGCAGCAATTATCAGGCGGAACTGCTGGATGCCGCCGCCGAAGCCTGCCGTGGCGGCGTGGCGCGCAGCCACATCGTCAGTTATGCCGAGGACGGCGCGCTGCTGACCGAACTGTTCACCCGTGACGGTGGCGGTACGCTGGTGGCCCAAGAGCAATTCGAACTGGTGCGCGAGGCGGCGATTGAAGACGTCGGTGGCTTGCTGGACCTGATCAGCCCGCTGGAAGAGCAGGGGATTCTGGTGCGCCGTTCCCGCGAAGTGCTGGAACGTGAAATCGAGCAGTTCAGCGTGGTCGAGCGTGAAGGGATGATCATCGCCTGTGCGGCGCTGTATCAGATTGCCGATTCGGATGCCGGCGAGCTGGCGTGCCTGGCGGTGAACCCCGAGTATCGCCATGGCGGTCGCGGCGACGAATTGCTCGAGCGCATCGAGACCCGTGCCCGGGCGCAGGGCCTGAAGACCCTGTTCGTCCTTACCACCCGTACCGCCCACTGGTTCCGTGAGCGCGGTTTCGAGCCGAGCAGCGTCGAGCGCCTGCCGGCGGCGCGGGCTTCTCTCTATAACTATCAGCGCAATTCGAAGATCTTCGAAAAGTCTCTGTGATGTAACGCCCTCATCGCGAGCAGGCTCGCTCCCCCAAAGGTTCACTGAGCCTGTGTGGGAGCGAGCTTGCTCGCGATAGCGTTTATTCGGTTACAAACTTCGCACTGACATAAGGCGAGTAGTCAGGCAAAACGCTTTCGACCTTGCCCTGTTCCTTCAAGAATTTCGCCGTCTCACCAATCGCCTTCGCCGTGCCGCCGTCCAGCAGCGCCGTGGTTTGTTGCGCCTTGGCGTCCGGGAAGGCCGAACCGGCAAGCAATTCCGGAACGTCGGCAGCATTGGCACCGGTCAGTTTGGCGATTTTCTGTACAGGCACCGAGTCGGCCGTCCAGCTGTCTTTATGGGCGGCGTAATCAGCGAACGAGTCCAGAGTCACCTTGGCGAATTTGGCCACGACTTCAGGATGCTTCTCGGCAAAGTCCTTGCGTGCGACCCAGACTTCGAAGGTCGGCGCGCCCCACTGGCCAACCTGCGCGGCATCGGTCAGGGTCTTGCCGGTCTTGCGGATTTCACCCAGCGCCGGCGACCAGACAAAAGCGCCGTCGATGTCGCCACGTTTCCAGGCGGCCGCGATTTCTGCGGGTTGCAGGTTCACCACTTTGACTTTCGAGGTGTCCAGGCCCCAGTGCTTGAGCGCACCGAGCAGGCTGTAGTGGGAGGTGGAAACGAACGGGGTGGCGATGGTCTTGCCGATCAGGTCTTCGGGCTTGTTGATACCGCTGCCGTTACGCACCACCAAGGCTTCGGCGGCATTGATCTGCGCCGAGACGATGAAGGCAACGATCGGCAGATTGCGCGAGGCGGCGGCCGCCAGCGGGCTGGAGCCGAGGTTGCCGATCTGCACATCGCCGGAGGCAATGGCTGTCACAACTTCCGGGCCACTGTTGAACCGGCGCCAGTCGATCTTCTCGCCGATGGTCTTCTCGTAGATGCCGTCGGCCTGGGGGACTTTGCTCGGGTCGATACCGGTCTGGTAGCCCACGGTGAGGTTGGCTGCATGGGCTGAAAAAGAAATCAGCGCCGACACACAAACTGTAACAAATTGACTAGATAGTGCGCGTTTGGCCATCATGGCGTCGCCTTTTTGATAGGGATTGACGAATCGGGGTTGCGTCAAAGCTAATCGATCTAAAAAAAGGCTAACAAATACCATTTAGTAATGAGCTTAGTCGCCGATACGCTGTATCCCGGTGCAGATGGCCATTACAGGGCCATATAGCTTAATGGTATGAAAAAGAATGAATAAATTCTTTTTGGGTTTATCAGGAAGTCTTTACCCTGCAGGGACCAAATAACTGCGATTAGACCTTGGTCGTAGACACACAAGGTTACGATTGACTTGTCAGTCACGGTCTGGCGCTAATCGCGCATCTTAGGATCCAGGGGCATCAGACCCCGGACCAGGAACACAAGAATTAGAAACGAGAGGAGCGAAACATGAACAAGTCCACCTTGGCCCTGGCCGTGGCCGTAGGGGTTTTGGCGCAGCAGGCAGGCGCCGCCGGTTTCATCGAAGACAGCAAGGCCACCTTGGGGCTGCGTAACTTCTACATCAACACTGACAACCGCGATGGCACTGGCCCAAACAAGAACGAAGAGTGGGGCCAAGGCTTCGATCTGCGTTTCATCTCCGGCTACACCCAAGGCACCGTAGGCTTCGGTATCGACGCCATCGGCCTGCTGGGCGTGCGTCTGGATTCGGGCGGCGGCACCAACGGCAACAGCGGCACCGCTTACGGCGGCACTGTGTTCCCGAGCGAGTCCAACGGTAAAGCCGTAGACAACTTCTCCAGCCTGGGTCTGACTGCCAAAGCCAAGATCTCCCAGACTGAACTGAAGCTGGGTACCCTGCAGCCGAAGAACCCGGTCATCGTGACCAACGACGGTCGTCTGCTGCCACAAACCTGGCAGGGCGGCCAGATCACTTCCGGCGAAATCAAGGACCTGACTCTGGTCGGTGGTCAGATCGAAGCCGTGAAAGGCCGTAACTCCAGCAACAACGAAAACCTGTCCATCAGCGGTGCAAACACCCGTGGTACTGGCTTCCGTGACAGCAACAAGTTCATCTACGCCGGTGGTGACTACAAGATCACCAAAGACCTGACTGCTCAGTACTACTACGGCAACCTGGAAGACTTCTACAAGCAGCACTTCCTGGGTCTGGTACACAACTGGGCCATCGGCCCGGGCGTATTGAAGTCTGACTTCCGTTACTTCAACAGCTCCGACGACGGCAAGAACGGCACTGATCCTGCGTACTTCAGCACCGGTAACTACACCGGCGTGCGCAACGGTCGTGGCGAAGTCGACAACAACCTGTACAGCGGCCTGTTCCTGTACACCGTTGAAGGTCACACCTTCGGTGGCGGTTACCAGGTTTCCAACGGCAGCTCCGACTTCCCTTGGCTGAACCAGGGCGACGGTTCGTCGAACTACACCATCACCGACATGCAGATCCAGAAGTTCGGCCGTGCCGGCGAGAAAACCTGGCAAGCTCGCTACTCGTATGACTTCGCCAAAGTCGGCGTACCTGGCCTGACCGCCGGTGTGGTTTACCTGAAAGGCGATTCGATCGACACCGTTGGCACCAACGGTCGCGAAAGCGCTTCGAACCGTTCCGAGTGGGAACGCGACTTCACCATCGGTTACGTCGTACCGGAAGGTCCGTTCAAGAACGTCGGCCTGATGTGGAAAAACGCTGTATGGCGCACCGACCTGCCGAACACCCGTTCGCAGGACGAAAACCGCCTGATCGTCAGCTACTCGATCCCGCTGCTGTAATAGCGCGCTCCTGCACTGATGTAAAAAACCGATGTAAAAAAGCCCCGTCCGGCATCGCGCCGGACGGGGCTTTTGCGTTTTCGGGTCCGGCTCACCCCCGTAAGCCTTTCCCGATGTTCCCCTCTTTACAGCAACTCAAGGCCTTCTCGAACCTTGAGGGCGATGTTCGTCGCGATGCTGCGGGACGTCCAGTGAACAGATGTTTAATATTCAATAAAGATATAAATATCTAGTTATTTATTCTTTTTCAGAAGATCGAATCCCGAGCTACAGTTGAGGTCTCCAACAACTCATCAGGAGCCGCACCATGAGCCTCAGACTTGGCGATATCGCCCCCGATTTCGAACAGGATTCCAGCGCCGGCAAGATTCGTTTCCACGAATGGCTGGGCGATAGCTGGGGCGTGCTGTTTTCCCACCCGGCGGACTTCACTCCGGTCTGCACCACCGAGCTGGGCTTCACTGCCAAGCTCAAGGACGAGTTCACCCAACGTGGCGTAAAAGCCATTGCACTGTCGGTCGACCCGGTGGACTCGCACCACAAGTGGATCGAGGATATCAACGAAACCCAGAACACCATCGTCAACTTCCCGATCCTGGCCGATGCCGATCGCAAGGTGTCCGATCTGTACGATCTGATCCACCCGAACGCCAACGACACCCTGACCGTGCGTTCGCTGTTCGTGATCGATCCGAACAAGAAGATCCGCCTGACCATCACCTACCCGGCGAGCACCGGGCGCAACTTCCACGAGATCCTGCGGGTGATCGATTCGCTGCAGCTCACCGACAACTACAAGGTGGCCACCCCGGCCAACTGGCAGGACGGTGAAGAGGTGGTGATCGTGCCGTCGCTCAAGGACGAAGACGAAATCAAGCAACGCTTTCCGAAGGGCTACCGCGCGGTGAAACCGTACCTGCGCCTCACCCCACAACCCAACAAGTGATCTGGCATATCTCGTTCCCACGCTCTGCGTGGGAATGCCGCCCGTGACGCTCTGCGTCACAGTGGACGCGGAGCGTCCATGGATTCATTCCCACGCAGAGCGTGGGAACGATCATCAGTGCTTGGGGGCGATCAGCAAAAACCACGATGCAGGGTTTCAGGCCGTTTTCACGGCCTGTTTTTTTTGCCGCAAGAAAGTGAAATGCATATCTCCATAAAGAATAACCAAATGAATAAATATGATTTATGGATATATGAATCAGCTGGTAAGGTCACTGACATCGAAGCGAGATCGCAACCCGCGAATCGCCTGTAACGCGCAAGGAATCGTCTGAATGCTGGTCGTCTCACTCGGTGGCAGTCCCAGTCAACGTTCCCGCTCCGGGGTGTTGCTGGAGCGCTCGCAACGCTGGTTGCAGCAGCAAGGGGTGGAAGTGGTGAGTTATCAGGTGCGGGACTTCCCGGCCGAAGACCTGCTCCACGCCCGCTTCGACAGCCCGAAGGTGCTCGACCTGCTGCAACAGATTGAAAACGCCGATGGCCTGCTGATCGCCACGCCGGTGTACAAGGCGTCGTTTTCCGGCGCCCTGAAGACCGTGCTGGATCTGCTGCCCGAGCGTGCGCTGAACCACAAGATTGTCCTGCCGATGGCTACCGGCGGCAGCATCGCCCACATGCTGGTGGTCGATTACGCCCTCAAGCCTGTGCTGTCGGCGTTGAAGGCCCAGGAAATGCTGCAAGGGATTTTTGCCGAGGACAGCCAGATCGCCTACGGCGAAGGCAGTGCCCAGGCGCAGCTGGCGCCGGCCCTGGAGCAGCGGCTGCATGAAGCGCTGGACCAGTTTGTCAGCGCCATGGCCCGCCGGCCCAAGCCGCTGGAGCCGGGGCTGTTGAACGAACGTTTGTTGAGTGCTCGCTGGAGCATTTGAAGCTTCACCCGCATTTGAAGTACTCACCTTACTCCGCCGCCAACGGCCAAGCAGGTGCAGCCAAAACCCAACAGCAAAAAGGAGAGCGCTATGCGCACTGTATTTTTGCGTCGTGGTCTGGTCGCTCTGTTTGCTGCGGCTGTGTCCTTCGGCGCCATCACTCAAGCTCAGGCCGAGACGCTAAGAATCGGTTATCAGAAATACGGCACGCTGGTGCTGCTCAAAGCCAAAGGCACTCTGGAAAAGCGTCTCGCTGCTCAAGGCGTCGACGTGCAATGGACTGAATTCCCCGGCGGCCCGCAACTGCTGGAAGGCCTGAACGTCGGCTCGATCGACTTCGGCGTCACCGGCGAAACCCCGCCGGTCTTCGCTCAGGCTGCCGGTGCCGATCTGCTCTACGTGGCCTACGAGCCACCAGCGCCGAACAGCGAAGCGATCCTGGTGCCGAAAGATTCGCCGATCAAATCGGTGGCGGATCTCAAGGGCAAGAAAGTCGCCCTGAACAAAGGCTCCAACGTCCACTATCTGCTGGTGCGTGCGCTGGAAGACGCCGGCCTCAAGTACACCGACATTCAAACCGTGTTCCTGCCGCCGGCCGATGCCCGTGCCGCTTTCGAACGTGGCAGCGTCGACGCCTGGGTCATCTGGGATCCGTACCAGGCCGCCGCCGAGAAACAACTGCAAGCGCACACCCTGCGTGACGGCAAAGGCATCGTCGACAACCACCAGTTCTACCTGGCGACCAAACCCTACGCACAGAAAAATCCCGAGGTGATCAAGACCCTCGTGGAAGAAGTGCGCGCCGTTGGCGAATGGTCCAAGGCCAACCCGGAAGACGTGACCCAACAAGTGTCGCCGCTGCTCGGCCTGCCGGCAGACATCACCCTGACCTCGGTGAAACGTCAGGGCTACGGCGCGCTGTTCCTGACCCCGGAAGTGGTCGCCGCACAACAGAAAATCGCCGACACCTTCTACCAGCTCAAGCTGATTCCCAAGCCGTTGAGCATCAAGGACGTGATCTGGACCCCACCGGCCGCTGTGGCCCAAAGCTCGGTCACCCAAGCCCAGTAAATCGAATCCCCAAGGAGACCACTCCATGAGCCTCAACATCTTCTGGTTCCTGCCAACCCACGGCGACGGCCATTACCTTGGCACCGCCGAAGGCGCCCGCGCCGTCGACCACGGCTATCTGCAACAGGTCGCGCAAGCGGCGGATCGACTGGGTTTTGGCGGCGTGCTGATTCCCACCGGCCGTTCCTGCGAGGACTCGTGGCTGGTGGCGGCCTCGCTGATCCCGGTGACTCAGCGTCTGAAGTTTCTGGTCGCCCTGCGCCCCGGGATCATTTCCCCGACGGTGGCGGCGCGTCAGGCGGCAACGCTGGATCGCCTGTCCGGTGGCCGTGCGCTGTTCAACCTGGTGACCGGTGGCGATCCTGAAGAGTTGGCCGGCGACGGTCTGTTCCTCGATCACGAAGCGCGCTATCAGGCCTCGGTGGAATTCACCCGGATCTGGCGTCGGGTGCTGGAAGGCGAAACCGTGGATTACGACGGCGAGCACATCAGCGTGAAGGGCGCCAAATTGCTCTATCCGCCGATCCAGCAACCGCGTCCGCCGCTGTATTTCGGTGGCTCGTCGGAAGCCGCGCAGGATCTGGCCGCCGAACAAGTGGAAATGGTCCTGACCTGGGGCGAGCCGCCCGCCGCTGTTGCCGAGAAGATTGAACAGGTGCGCGCCAAGGCCGCCAAGCTCGGCCGTACCGTGCGCTTCGGCATTCGTCTGCATGTGATCGTGCGGGAAACCAACGCCGAAGCCTGGCAAGCGGCAGATCGCCTGATTTCTCATCTGGATGACGACACCATCAAACGTGCCCAGGCATCGCTGGCGCGGTTCGATTCGGTGGGCCAGCAACGCATGGCCGCGCTGCACGGTGGCAGCCGCGACAACCTCGAAGTCAGCCCGAACCTGTGGGCCGGCGTCGGTCTGGTGCGCGGCGGTGCCGGTACCGCGCTGGTTGGCGACGGCCCGACCGTGGCGGCGCGCGTGAAGGAATACGCGGATCTGGGCATCGATACCTTCATCTTCTCCGGTTATCCACACCTCGAAGAGTCGTATCGGGTGGCCGAGCTGCTGTTCCCGCACCTCGACGTCGAGCGTCCGGAATTGCCGAAAAGCGCAGGTTACGTCAGCCCGTTCGGCGAGATGGTGGCCAACGACATTCTTCCCAAAGCCGCGTCCCAGAGCTGAGGCGCCGCCATGAAGAAATTTATCCACAGCCTCGCGCCCTGGGCGTTGCCGGTGTTGTTGCTGGCGGTGTGGCAGTTGTCGGTGTCGGCGGGTTGGCTGTCGACGCGGATTCTGCCGGCGCCGGTGGCGGTGATCGAAGCCGGCGTCAGCCTGGTGCGCAGCGGCGAAATCTGGACGCACCTGGCAATCAGCGGCTGGCGCGCCGCGCTGGGGTTCACCATCGGTGGCAGCATCGGTCTGGTGCTGGGCTTCATCACCGGCCTGTCGAAGTGGGGTGAACGCCTGCTCGACAGCTCGGTGCAGATGATCCGCAACGTGCCGCACCTGGCGCTGATTCCGCTGGTGATCCTGTGGTTCGGCATCGATGAGTCGGCGAAGATTTTCCTGGTGGCATTGGGCACCTTGTTCCCGATCTACCTCAACACCTATCACGGCATCCGCAACGTCGACCCGGCGCTGGTGGAGATGGCGCGCAGTTATGGCCTGTCCGGTTTCAGCCTGTTCTGGCAGGTGATTCTGCCGGGCGCGCTGCCCTCGATTCTGGTCGGTGTGCGCTTCGCCCTGGGCTTCATGTGGCTGACGCTGATCGTGGCGGAAACCATCTCTGCCAGCTCCGGCATCGGTTACCTGGCGATGAATGCCCGCGAGTTCTTGCAGACCGACGTGGTGGTGCTGGCGATTCTGCTGTACGCGGTGCTCGGCAAGCTGGCCGACCTCGCGGCCCGTGGCCTTGAGCGTGTGTGGTTGCGTTGGCATCCGGCGTATCAAGTGGCGAAAGGAGGTGCGGCATGACCGCTCAACAACCTCCACGCCTGCTGCGCGGGATTCCGCTGGCGGTGCGCAATCTGCAAAAGACCTTCGGCTCGCGGCAGGTACTGCGTGACATCGATCTGCACATTCCGGCGGGGCAATTCGTCGCGGTGGTCGGGCGCAGCGGATGCGGTAAAAGCACGTTGCTGCGCTTGCTCGCCGGCCTCGATCAACCCACCGGCGGCGATCTGCTCGCCGGGGCCGCACCGCTCAGCGATGCGCGGGATGACACGCGGTTGATGTTCCAGGAAGCGCGGCTGCTGCCGTGGAAAAAGATCATCGACAACGTCGGGCTCGGCCTCAAAGGCAACTGGCGTCCACAAGCCTTGCAGGCGCTGGATGCAGTCGGCCTCGCCGATCGCGCCAATGAATGGCCGGCGGCGTTGTCCGGTGGGCAGAAGCAGCGCGTGGCGCTGGCCCGGGCGCTGATTCATCAACCGCGTCTGTTGCTGCTCGACGAGCCGCTGGGCGCGCTGGATGCGCTGACCCGGATCGAGATGCAGCAACTGATCGAACGTCTCTGGCAACAGCATGGTTTCACCGTGTTGCTGGTGACCCACGACGTCAGCGAAGCGGTGGCGATTGCCGACCGGGTGATTCTGATCGAGGACGGCGAAGTCGGCCTCGACCTGCAAGTGGAGCTGCCGCGCCCTCGGGTCCGCGGCTCCCATCGCCTGGCGGCGCTGGAAACCGAAGTGCTCAACCGTGTGTTGTCCCTGCCCGGCGAACCGCCGGCGCCGGAACCCGTTTCACCCTTGCCTACGCAACTGCGTTGGGCTCAATAACTCAAGCAAACGACAGGAATCAATGCCATGACTATCAAAGCCATCAACGTACGCAACCAGTTCAAAGGCGCGATCAAGGAGATCGTTCTCGGCGACGTGCTGTCGGAAATCGACGTGCAGACCGCTTCCGGCATCGTCACGTCGGTGATCACCACCCGTTCGGTCAAGGAGCTGGAACTGGAGGTCGGCAGCGAAGTGATCGCCTTCGTGAAATCCACCGAGGTGTCCATCGCCAAGTTGTAAGGGCGTGGGACAAAAACAACCCCGAAGGGTGTGAGCCCTTCGGGGTTTTTTGTTGATCGTTCCCACGCTCCGCGTGGGAATGCCTCTTGGGACGCTCCGCGTCCAGTGACGCGGAGCGTCACGGGCTGCATTCCCACGCAGAGCGTGGGAACGATCATCGCTAGAGAATTCGCTTGGGCAAATAGGGCGGCAGATACAGCCCGATATAGGCATCGAACACCCGCATGCCTTCCTCGGCCATGCGCGGGGTGATCTGCCCGTGCTGTTGCACCGAGCGGGCGTAGACGCGGTCGCCCAGTTCCATGGCCAGCGCGAACACGTCGACGTCATCCGGCAGTCGCGGCAGTTCGAAATGATGGTCGAACAGCTTGTGCATCAGGTCGCCGAGTTCGAGGTCGTGCTGACGGTCGGCCTGAGTGACTTCGGTGAGGCCGTGCTGCGCGAGAATGAGCTGGCGGGCGGCGGCATCCTCGCCGTAGATCTCGAGCATGCGCTCTTCGACCAGCCGCGACAGGTCGCGCCAGTCGCGCAGGGCATCGTGATCGATCGGCGCTTGCAGGCAGGCGCGGAAGGCCGCGTGTACATCGGCCGTCAGGGCTTCGAGCAGCGCCGGGACGCTGGCGAAGAAGTGGTAGACCGAAGAGGGCGGAATCTGTGCGCGCTCGGCCACGCTGTAGATCGACAGGCTCGCCACGCCCTCGGCGGCCAGCAGCGTGCGCGCGGCGTCGAGTATCGAATCGATCCGCGCCTGACTGCGGGCACGGGGTTTGCGGACGGGGGCGGGACGCGTCATGAAAGTCTCCTGCGGGGCAGCGGGCATTGTACGAGCCGGCTCTTGTGTTGTCTTGTCGGCCGCTTTCGGGAGCAAGCCCCCTCCCACGGGGTATCTCCTGTGAGATGAAATTTTCTGTTCGCAGGAGATTCACTGTGGGAGCGGGCTTGCTCGCGAACCGCCGCAGGCGGCCATAAAAAAACGCCGCTGGCTGCGATAGCCGACGGCGTTCTTTTTGGCGCTGCAATCCGCTTAAACGGTGTGCAGGTACCAGTTGTACTCGAGGTCGGAGATGGAGTGTTCGAACTCCTCCAGCTCGCTCTCTTTGCAGGCGACGAAGATATCGATGTATTTCGGATCGATGTACTTGGCCATCACCTCGCTGTCGTCCAGCTCGCGCAGGGCATCGCGCAAGTTGTTCGGCAGGCTCTGCTCGTTCTGCTCGTAGCTGTTGCCTTCGACCGGAGCGCCCGGTTCGATCTTGTTGACCAGACCGTGGTGCACGCCCGCCAGCACCGAAGCCATCAGCAGGTACGGGTTGGCGTCGGCGCCGGCAACGCGGTGTTCCAGACGGACCGCGTCGGCGGAGCCGGTCGGTACGCGCAGGGCCACGGTGCGGTTGTCCAGGCCCCAGCTCGGCGAGTTCGGCACGTAGAACTGTGCGCCGAAACGGCGGTAGGAGTTGACGTTCGGGCAGAGGAAAGCCATCTGCGCGGGCAGGGTCTCGAGCACACCGCCGATCGCGTGACGCAGCGCGGCGTTCTGCTCGGGATCCTCGCTGGCAAAAATGTTTTTGCCTTCTTTGTCGAGAACCGAAATGTGGACGTGCAGACCGTTGCCTGCCTGGCCAGGGTACGGCTTGGCCATGAAGGTGGTGTCCATTTCATGGTCGTAGGCGATGTTCTTGATCAGACGCTTGAGCAGGACCGCGTAATCGCACGCCTTGATCGGGTCGGCGACGTGGTGCAGGTTCACTTCGAACTGCGCCGGGGCGCTTTCCTTGACGATGGCGTCGGCCGGGATGCCTTGCTCTTTGGCGCCTTCCAGAATGTCCTGGAGGCAGTCGACGTATTCGTCGAGGTCGTCGATCAGGTAAACCTGGGTCGAATGCGGGCGTTTGCCGGAGATCGGCGAGCGTGGCGGCTGAGGGCGGCCGTTCACGTTTTCCTGGTCGATCAGGTAGAACTCGAGTTCGAACGCTGCGCAGATGGTCAGGCCGAGCTCGTCAAACTTTGCAACAACTTGACGGAGCACTTCGCGCGGGTCGGCGAAGAAAGGGTCACCTTCGAGTTCGTGCATGGTCATCAACAGTTGCGCGGTCGGGCGCTTCTGCCATGGCTCGTTGCACAGGGTATCGGGGATTGGATAGCAGATACGGTCGGCGTCGCCGATGTCCAGGCCCAGGCCGGTGCTTTCCACCGTCGAACCATTGATATCCAGAGCAAATAGAGAGGCCGGCAGGTTGATGCCTTTCTCGTAAACCTTGTGGAGGCTGGTGCGTTCGATGCGCTTGCCGCGCACCACACCATTCATATCCGCAATCAGAAGGTCAACGTACAGAACCTCAGGATGTTCCTTAAGGAACGCGTTCGCTTCGTTAAGCTGAACGGCACGCGGGGGTACCGACATGATGCAACACCTTTGTTGTTAAAAATATCAATCATTGATCTTTTCTGGTTTCAGTCAACCCGAACGGCCTGCCGAAGTCAAGCGAGGCCTTTTCTGCCCTGAAAAAGCGCCACGAGGGCATTTATGGGGCACTTTGGGGCATTTTTTTATCCGTGAAGGACGCCCCACCCGCAGGCTTGAGCAGGCCGTGTTGTATTTTTTACGGGGGTGTTGTGTAAAAAAATGAACAAGGCTAAGCTCGGATCAAACCCATAACAGCAATAATACCGGGGTGCTTCATGTCTCGCCTGCCGTTAATCGGCGTCACCGACTGCTCTTTGCAGTCCGGTCTGCATGCTTATCACATCAGTGGCGACACGTCCGTCCGCAGCGCGGCCCGCAAGGCCTGCAACGTGCCAGCGATCTCCCTGCCCATGGCAGATCGAGCGGCAGCGTCCGATATTCTGGACGTGTGCGAGGGCATCCTCTTTAGCGGTTCTCCTTTCAATATAGATCTCTTTCCTGCTCCCGGCCTGCACCGCGTCCGTCGCCGTGCCCGTGATTCTGCACGCCCGGGATGTGCACAGGAAATGCAACGCCAGCGTAAAGGGCAGGTAAGCTCCTCCTTCATTGTCTATGCGCGGTGCCGGGCGTAAGCCGGCACTGCGCGCAAGCAAGGCCCTTTAACGCGACGCCCCGTGCGTCAAACTTGCCTGACATGTGTCAGGAGACTCAGCCCAGAGGCATTTATGAGTAACAACCTCGACCAGCTCACCGATTGGTTGAAAGACCACAAGATCACAGAAGTCGAATGCATGATCGGCGACTTGACCGGCATCACCCGGGGCAAGATCTCGCCGACCAACAAGTTCATCGCCGAAAAAGGCATGCGCCTGCCAGAGAGCGTTCTGTTGCAGACCGTGACCGGCGACTACGTCGAAGACGACATCTATTACGAGCTGCTCGACCCGGCCGACATCGACATGATCTGCCGTCCCGACCAGAACGCCGTGTACCTGGTGCCCTGGGCCATCGAGCCGACCGCCCAGGTGATCCACGACACCTACGACAAGCAAGGCAACCCGATCGAGCTGTCGCCGCGCAACGTCCTCAAGAAAGTCCTGAAACTCTATGCCGACAAGGGCTGGCAGCCGATCGTGGCGCCGGAAATGGAGTTCTACCTGACCAAGCGCAGCGACGACCCCGACTATCCGCTGCAACCGCCGGTTGGCCGTTCCGGGCGTCCGGAGATCGGTCGTCAGTCGTTCTCCATCGAAGCGGCGAACGAATTCGATCCGCTGTTCGAAGACGTCTACGACTGGTGCGAATTGCAGGAGCTGGACCTCGACACGCTGATCCACGAGGACGGCACGGCGCAGATGGAAATCAACTTCCGTCACGGCGATGCCCTGTCGCTGGCCGACCAGATCCTGGTGTTCAAACGCACCATGCGTGAGGCCGCCCTCAAGCACAACGTGGCCGCGACCTTCATGGCCAAGCCGATGACCGGTGAGCCGGGCAGTGCGATGCACTTGCACCAGAGCATCATCGACATCGAGACCGGCAAGAACGTGTTCTCGAATGAAGACGGGACCATGAGCCAACTGTTCCTGCACCACATCGGTGGCCTGCAGAAACTGATCCCGGAATTGCTGCCGCTGTTCGCACCGAACGTCAACTCATTCCGCCGCTTCCTGCCGGATACCTCGGCACCGGTGAACGTTGAGTGGGGCGAAGAAAACCGCACCGTGGGCCTGCGCGTCCCGGATGCCGGCCCGCAGAACCGTCGGGTGGAAAACCGTTTGCCGGGCGCCGACGCCAACCCGTACCTGGCGATTGCCGCGAGCCTGCTCTGCGGCTACATCGGCATGGTCGAAGGCATCAACCCGAGCGCACCGGTTGTGGGCCGTGGCTACGAGCGCCGCAACCTGCGCCTGCCGCTGACCATCGAGGACGCCCTGGAGCGCATGGAAAACAGCGCGACCATCGAGAAATACCTAGGCAAGACCTTCATCACCGGCTACGTCGCGGTCAAGCGGGCCGAGCATGAAAACTTCAAGCGCGTGATCAGTTCCTGGGAGCGTGAGTACCTGCTCTTCGCCGTCTGATACGCCGGGCGCGGTGGCCAGCCGCCGCGCCTTCACCGATAACAAGGAGAATTGGCATGACCAGCAACAACCCGCAAACCCGTGAGTGGCAAGCCCTCAGCAGCGATCACCACCTGGCCCCGTTCAGCGACTTCAAGCAGCTGAAAGAAAAGGGTCCACGGATCATCACCAACGCCAAGGGCGTGTACCTGTGGGACAGCGAGGGCAACAAGATCCTCGACGGCATGGCGGGTCTGTGGTGTGTGGCGATCGGTTATGGACGCGATGAGCTGGCGGATGCTGCCGCCAAACAGATGCGCGAACTGCCTTACTACAACCTGTTCTTCCAGACCGCGCACCCGCCGGCGCTGGAACTGGCCAAGGCCATCGCCGACGTGGCGCCGGAAGGCATGAATCACGTGTTCTTCACCGGCTCCGGCTCCGAAGGCAACGACACCATGCTGCGCATGGTTCGCCACTACTGGGCGATCAAGGGCCAGCCGAACAAGAAAATCATCATCAGCCGCAAGAACGGCTACCACGGTTCCACCGTGGCCGGCGCGAGTCTGGGCGGCATGACCTACATGCACGAACAGGGCGACCTGCCGATTCCGGGCATCGTCCACATCGCCCAGCCGTACTGGTTCGCCGAAGGCGGTGACATGACCCCGGAAGAGTTCGGAATCTGGGCGGCCAATCAGCTGGAAGAAAAGATTCTGGAAGTCGGCGTGGACAACGTCGGTGCCTTTATTGCCGAGCCGATCCAGGGCGCCGGCGGCGTGATCATTCCGCCAGACACCTACTGGCCGCGCATCAAGGAAATCCTCGCCAAGTACGACATCCTGTTCGTGGCTGACGAAGTGATCTGCGGTTTCGGCCGTACCGGCCAATGGTTCGGCAGCGATTTCTACGACCTCAAGCCACACATGATGACCATCGCCAAAGGCCTGACGTCCGGCTACATCCCGATGGGTGGCCTGATCGTGCGCGACGAAGTGGTGGCGGTGCTCAACGAGGGCGGTGATTTCAACCACGGCTTCACCTACTCCGGTCACCCGGTGGCGGCAGCGGTGGGTCTGGAAAACATCCGGATTCTGCGCGAAGAGAAAATCATCGAACGCGCCCATGAAGAAACGGCACCGTATTTGCAGAAACGTCTGCGCGAACTGAACGATCACCCGTTGGTGGGTGAAGTGCGCGGGGTCGGTCTGCTGGGGGCCATCGAGCTGGTGCAGGACAAGGCCACTCGCAAGCGTTACGAAGGCAAGGGTGTGGGCATGATCTGCCGCCAGTTCTGCTTCGACAACGGGCTGATCATGCGTGCCGTGGGCGACACCATGATCATCGCGCCGCCGCTGGTGATCAGCAAGGCGGAGATCGACGAGCTGGTTACAAAGGCGCGCAAGTGCCTGGACCTGACCCTGAGTGCGTTGCAGGGCTAAGTGCTAGGCTCTGAGCGATGGAGCTGTTGCGCTGTCGCTCGGAGCTGTCAGAAAGGCTGGTCTTTTCTTGAAAGACCGCCTCGGATCTTGCCAGACTAGCCGCGGTTCCAGTTGTCCGGGTTCGGCCGCTGAACAAAGTGGTTCAAAAAAGAAAAATTTGGAGCATTAACGCATGAAGGCATTAGGCAAAAAGCTCGCTGGCAAGACTCTGCTCGCCATGTCCCTGATGGGCGTGATGGCGGGTGCGGTTCAGGCGGACGACAAGGTGTTGCACGTTTACAACTGGTCCGACTACATCGCGCCGGACACGGTTGCCAATTTCGAAAAAGAGACGGGCATCAAGGTCGTCTATGACGTTTTCGACAGCAACGAAACCCTGGAAGCGAAGCTGCTGGCCGGCAAATCCGGTTACGACATCGTGGTGCCTTCCAACAACTTCCTGGCCAAGCAGATCAAGGCCGGCGTTTATCAGGAACTGGACAAGTCCAAGCTGACGAACTGGAAGAACCTCGACGAAGACCTGCTCAAGGCCGTTGGCGACGCCAGCGACCCGGGCAACAAGCACGCGTTCCCGTACATGTGGGGTTCGATCGGCATCGGCTACAACCCGGAGAAGGTCAAGGCTGCGCTGGGCGTCGACAAGATCGATTCCTGGGACATCGTGTTCAAGCCTGAAAACATCGAGAAGCTGAAAAGCTGCGGCGTGAGCTTCCTCGACGCGCCGACCGAAATGATTCCGGCGGCTTTGCACTACCTGGGCAAACCGACCAACAGCAAAGACAAGGCTGACCTGAAAGCCGCCGAGGATCTGTTCCTCAAAGTGCGTCCTTCGGTTGCCTACTTCCATTCCTCGAAGTACATCTCGGACCTGGCCAACGGCAACATCTGCGTGGCGGTCGGTTACTCGGGTGACCTGGAACAATCCAAGACCCGCGCCAAGGAAGCCGGTGACAAGGTCAAACTGGCCTACACCATTCCGAAAGAAGGTGCCGGTACTTTCTACGACATGGTCGCCATTCCCAAGGATGCCGAAAACGTCGAAGCCGCCTACAAGTTCATGAACTACCTGCTCGAGCCGAAAGTGATGGCCGAAATCACCAACGCCGTGCGTTTCCCGAACGGTAACAAGGCGGCCACGCCGCTGGTGGAAAAGGAAATCACCAGCGATCCGAGCATCTACCCTTCGGCTGAAGTGAAGAAGCAGCTCTATGCGATCAGCGATCTGGACGCGGCCACCCTGCGCCTGATCACTCGCAGCTGGACCAAGATCAAATCCGGTAAATAAGCCGGTTTGAAGCAGTCACCGCTGGCCGTCGCCTTCACCCGGGCGGTCAGCGGTGCAATTAAATGACAGAAAGTTTTGCTGGAACGGTTTTTCGAAGGTAAGTTGCGCGCCGGTTTTGTTGCCGGGCAACCGTGACTGTCATGCAGCACGGGGCAACTTGGGCCCAACTAAATCAGAGGACCTCCACTTGCCTATTTTTTCTTCTTTGCGCAATGCCCTGCTGGCCGCTGCCGGCCTGACGTTCGCTGTCGGTGCCCAAGCCGCCGGTACTGTGCATATTTATAACTGGTCGGATTACATCGGCGAGACCACCCTGGCCGATTTCCAGAAAGACACCGGGATCAAACCGGTCTACGACGTGTTCGACTCCAACGAAACCCTGGAAGGCAAGCTGCTCGCCGGGCGTACCGGCTACGACGTGGTCGTGCCGTCGAACCACTTCCTCGGCAAGCAGATCAAGGCGGGTGCGTTCCAGAAGCTCGACAAGGCGCAGCTGCCCAACTATTCCAATCTCGATCCGGTGCTGCTCAAGCGCCTGGAACAGAACGATCCGGGCAACCTGTACGCCGTACCGTACCTGTGGGGCACCAACGGCATCGGCTATAACGTCGATAAAGTGAAGGCCGTGCTCGGCGTCGACAAGATCGACTCCTGGAGCGTGCTGTTCGAGCCGGAGAACATCAAGAAGCTGCACAGCTGCGGCGTGGCGTTCCTCGATTCGGCCGATGAAATGATGCCGACCGTGCTCAACTACATGGGCTTGAACGCCAACAGCACTGATCCCAAGGATTACGCCAAGGCCACGGACAAACTGCTCGCCGTGCGTCCTTACGTGACCTACTTCCACTCCTCGAAATACATCGGTGACCTGGCCAACGGCGACATCTGCGTGGCCATCGGTTTCTCCGGCGACATCTTCCAGGCGAAGAACCGTGCCGAAGAAGCCAAGAAGGGCGTGAACATTGCCTACTCGATCCCGAAAGAAGGTGGCGCGCTGTGGTTCGACATGCTGGCGATTCCGAAGGATTCGGCCAACGTCAAAGAGGCCCACGCCTTCATCAACTATTTGCTGAAACCTGAGGTGATCGCCCAGGTCAGTGATTACGTCGGTTACGCCAACCCCAACCCGGGTTCGGACAAGCTGATGGAGCAGTCCATCCGCACCGACGAGTCGGTTTATCCACCGCAGGCCGTGCTCGACAAGACCTACGTGTCGATCGAGTTGCCGCCGAACATTCAGCGTTTGATGACCCGCAGCTGGACCAAGGTCAAGTCGGGTAAATAGCTTCAACGTACAAACTATCCTGGGTTCGTCTTGCGTGGGCGAACTGCACTCTTTTTTCTGGGAGTTTTGTAAATGGCAGTTGCCTCCGGCGCCTATAAGAAAGCCCTCGAGGGCGACCAGACACCGAAACAGGTGCTGGTCAAAATCGACCGGGTCACGAAGAAGTTCGACGAGACGGTTGCCGTGGACGATGTGTCCCTGGAAATCAAGAAGGGCGAGATCTTCGCCCTGCTCGGCGGTTCGGGATCGGGCAAATCCACTCTGCTGCGGATGCTGGCAGGGTTCGAACGGCCCACGGAGGGGCGCATTTTCCTCGACGGCGTCGACATCACCGACATGCCGCCGTACGAGCGACCGATCAACATGATGTTCCAGTCCTACGCCCTGTTCCCGCACATGACCGTGGCGCAGAACATCGCGTTCGGCCTGCAACAGGACAAGATTCCCAAGGCCGAGATCGACGCCCGCGTGGCCGAGATGCTCAAGCTGGTGCAGATGAGCCAGTACGCCAAGCGCAAGCCGCATCAACTGTCTGGCGGTCAGCGTCAGCGTGTGGCGCTGGCACGTTCGCTGGCCAAACGGCCGAAACTGCTGCTGCTCGACGAGCCGATGGGCGCACTGGACAAGAAACTGCGTTCGCAGATGCAGCTGGAACTGGTGGAAATCATCGAGCGCGTGGGTGTGACCTGCGTGATGGTGACCCACGATCAGGAAGAGGCCATGACCATGGCCGAGCGCATCGCGATCATGCACCTGGGCTGGATCGCCCAGATCGGCAGCCCGATCGACATCTACGAAACCCCGACCAGCCGTCTGGTCTGCGAATTCATCGGTAACGTGAACATCTTCGAAGGCGAAGTGATCGACGACGCCGAAGGTCACGCGACCATTACCTGCAAGGACCTCGACCGGCAGATCTACGTCGGCCACGGCATCAGCACCTCGGTGCAGGACAAGTCCGTGACCTACGCGATCCGTCCGGAAAAACTGCTGGTCACCGCCGACCAGCCGACCTGCGAATACAACTGGTCGAGCGGCAAGGTGCATGACATCGCCTACCTCGGCGGCCATTCGGTGTTCTACGTCGAATTGCCGAGCGGCAAGCTGGTGCAGTCGTTCGTGGCGAACGCCGAGCGCCGTGGCGCACGTCCGACCTGGGGCGATCAGGTCTACGTATGGTGGGAAGACGACAGCGGCGTGGTACTTCGCTCATGAACATGCGCAAATTCAAACGCCGGCTCAATCGAATAATTCCCGGTGGCCGTCAGCTGGTCATCGGGGTCCCGTTCATCTGGCTGTTCCTGTTCTTCATGCTGCCGTTCTTCATCGTTCTGAAGATCAGCTTCGCCGAAGCGGACGTGGCCATCCCGCCGTACACCGAGATCTACACCTACGCCGAGCAGAAGCTGCAACTGCTGCTGAACCTGGGCAACTACGCGATGCTCGGCGACGACGAGCTGTACATCGCCGCCTACCTCGGCTCGCTGAAGATGGCGTTTTTCAGCACGCTGCTGTGCCTGTTGATCGGTTACCCGATGGCCTACGCCATCGCCAGCGCCCGCAAAGAGCTGCAGACGGTGCTGGTGCTGCTGATCATGATGCCGACCTGGACCGCGATCCTGATCCGCGTCTATGCCTGGATGGGCATCCTCAGCAACAACGGTCTGCTCAACGGTTTCCTGATGAGCATGGGCCTGATCGACGAGCCGCTGCAGATCCTCAACACCAACCTCGCGGTGTACATCGGCGTCGTCTACTCGTACCTGCCGTTCATGATCCTGCCGCTGTACGCCAACCTGGTTAAGCACGACACCAGCCTGCTGGAGGCCGCTTCCGACCTGGGTTCGAGCACCTTCAACAGCTTCTGGAAAATCACCGTGCCGCTGTCCAAGAACGGCATCATCGCCGGCTGCATGCTGGTGTTCATCCCGGTGGTGGGCGAGTTCGTGATCCCGGAACTGCTTGGCGGTCCGGAAACCCTGATGATCGGTAAAGTGCTCTGGCAAGAGTTCTTCAACAACCGTGACTGGCCGGTGGCGTCCGCCCTGGCGGTGGTGATGCTGGCGATCCTGATCGTGCCGATCATCCTGTTCAACCGCAGTCAGGCCAAGGAAATGGAGGGTAAAGAATGAAGCGCTTCCGTTTCTCCAGCCTGATGCTGGTACTCGGCCTGTTGTTCATCTACCTGCCGATGCTGATCCTGGTGATCTACTCGTTTAACGCCTCGAAACTGGTAACGGTGTGGGGCGGCTGGTCGGTGAAGTGGTACGTCGGCCTGCTCGACAACTCGCAACTGATGGGCTCGGTGGTGCGCTCGCTGGAAATCGCCTGCTACACCGCGATTGCCGCCGTGGCGCTGGGTACGCTGGCAGCCTTCGTGCTGACCCGCATCACCCGTTTCAAGGGCCGCACGCTGTTCGGCGGCCTGGTGACCGCGCCGCTGGTCATGCCTGAGGTGATTACCGGTCTGTCGTTGCTGCTGCTGTTCGTGGCGATGGCGCAGATGATCGGCTGGCCACAGGAGCGGGGCATCGTCACCATCTGGATTGCGCACACCACGTTCTGTGCGGCGTATGTGGCGGTGGTGGTGTCGGCGCGTCTGCGTGAGCTGGACCTGTCGATCGAAGAAGCGGCGATGGACCTCGGTGCGCGGCCGTGGAAGGTGTTCTTCCTGATCACCATCCCGATGATCGCGCCGTCGCTGGCGGCGGGCGGCATGATGTCGTTCGCGCTGTCGCTGGATGACCTGGTATTGGCGAGCTTCGTGTCGGGGCCGGGTTCGACGACCCTGCCGATGGAAGTGTTCTCGGCGGTGCGTCTGGGCGTGAAGCCAGAGATCAACGCCGTGGCCAGTCTGATTCTGCTGGCGGTGTCGCTGGTGACCTTCCTGGTCTGGTTCTTCAGCCGCCGTGCCGAAGAAGCCCGCAAGAAAGCGATTCAGCAGGCCATCGAAGAGGGCGCTGCCGATTCGTGGAAACAACCGGACGTACGCCGGGCGCCGACGCCGGAAGCGGCTTAAGCAATATAGGGTTGGCTCTTTTCTCAAGGCCAACCCAATTCAAAATGTGGGAGCGGGCTTGCTCGCGAAAGCGGTGTATCAGTCGACGTATTCAGTGACTGATACGGCCTCTTCGTCGGATCGCCGCCCGGAGCAAGCCCGCTCCCACATTTGGTTTTAGGCAGTCCAAGGTGAACTGCGGATAACCTCGACGAAGTTCATCGGCGTGAACCCTGGTTCCTGATCCTTCAGCACATCGGTCTTCACATTGCCGAACGTGGTCTGCGGACGATGACGCAAGCCATCGGCGAACGCGCAGATGATGCACTCCTTGAAGCCTTCGCCCCGTGGATGCGCATGCACCACGGCTTCGCGCTGCACCGTGGTGAACGCCGCGTAGTCCATGCCCAGCACATCCATTTCGACGCCTGCGGTCACCAGCGCCACGGTCGGACGCAGATGCTTCGGCACCCCCGGCGTGGTGTGCAGGGCGATCGACAGCCAGACCTGCTCGATGTCGTCGTCACTCAACCCGTACGGTTTTAGAAACGCGGCGGCTGCGTTGGCGCCATCGACTTCGAAGCGCTCGTCATCGCTGCGATGCCCTTCGACCAGACCCAGGTCGTGGAACATCGCGCCGACGTACAGCAGCTCCGGATCGTAGGCCAGTTGCTGGCGCTCACCGCTCAAGGCGCCGAACAGAAACACCCGGCGCGAGTGGTGGTAAAGCAGGTCGGATTCGATGTCGCGGATGTATTCGGTGGTGGCCCGGGCGAGGGCGCTGTCGGGGATCTGGATACCGGCGATGGTCGTGGTCATGTTGAGCTTCCTCGTCGAAAACGCCGTCACGGCGCTGATGGGGAAAGTCTGTTCTCGGGGGCTAAACCGGACAATCGATCCATGGCTGCGATCCTTGCCATTCCACCTGCAAATCGTGCCAGCTCGCTTCTGCGGCGAGGATTGGCTAGGGTTGGCGCTGATCCGCCATTCCCCGGGAGCCGAGATTGCCATGAACAGAACCGTCGCCATCGTGGTGTTCCCCGGCGTGCAGGCGCTGGACGTCAGCGGGCCGATGGATGTGTTCGCAGAGGCCAACCGCTTCCTGGCGCCGGAGGATAATTACCGGCTCGACGTGATCGGCGTCGAGCGCGGATCGATGGCGTGCTCCAACGGGCTGACCCTGAGTGCGCATCGGCATTTCAGCGAAGCGTCGCAGGTTTACGATTTACTGCTGGTGGCGGGTGGGCCGCAGTTGCCGTTTCTGGACTTCGGCAGCACGTTCGATGCCTGGTTGCGTGAGGCCTGTGGACGGGCGCGGCGATTCGGCTCGATCTGCAACGGCGCGTTCATGCTCGCCCGTGCCGGGTTGCTGGACGGGCGCACGGTCACTACTCACTGGAATGACGCCGAAGCGCTGACGAAGTTGTGCCCGTCGAGCCGGGTCGAGGCTGATCGGTTGTACGTCGAGGATGGCCAGCTCTACACCTCGGCAGGGGTGACGGCGGGGATCGATCTGTCGCTGTACCTGTTGGCGCGTGATTACGGGGCCGAGGTCGCGCTGAGTGTGGCCAAGCGACTGGTGGTGTTCACCCAGCGCTCGGGCGGGCAGTCACAGTTCAGCCCGTTCCTTACGCCCCACGCCGAACCGACGTCGGCGGTGGCGATGGTGCAGCTGTATGTGCTGGCCAATCTCACCGGCGACCTGACCATCGCCGATCTGGCGAATGCCGCGAACATGAGTGCGCGGAATTTCTCTCGGGTGTTTGCCCGTGAGGCGAAAGTCACCCCGGCGGAGTTCGTCGAACGGGCGCGGGTGGATGCGGCGCGGGTGATGCTCGAAAGCACCACGGCGCCGCTGAAAACGGTGGCGTACCAGTGCGGTTTTCGCGATGCGCAACACATGCGCAGCGTGTTCAACCGGCGGCTGGGGGTGACGCCGCAGCAGTTTCGGTTGAACTTTGCGGCGATGGTTTGAGATCTGTTTTGTTCTGACTGACCCCTTCGCGAGCAAGCTCGCTCCCACAGGAAACCGCGATCCAATGTGGGAGCGAGCTTGCTCGCGAAGGGGCCGCTCCAGTCAGCAAAAACCTATTGAGCTGACCGCGCCGGCAACAGCTTCAAGGTACTGCGCGTATTTGCCGTCACCTCTTCCTCACTGAAATGCGCCTGCACATATATCCCGTCCACATACGCTTCCGCCTGATCGTCATAGTGGCTGTCGAACGGCACGCCGCTCTGGCCGACCGGGTTGATGGTCAGGCTGTGAGCCGGGTCGGCGAAGTCCACCAGTCGGCGGGTTGACGGGCCGTAGGTCACCGGCCACGGCGCCGGGCCGATCTTCGCCGAGAGGTTGTTCGGCACTTCATGGGAGCCCGGTGCGGCGAACGGGCCGACGTTGAAAATGCGATCCAGCGGTTTCTGCTGACCCAGCGGATGACCATGGGTCAGCGTATGCGCTTTGCCCCATTGCCAGCCGGAAGCGTCGTCGCCGAGGGCCGACTTCAGGTGCGCCATGCTCGCCTGCCACGCAGCGCGCACGGTGTCGACGCGGGTCTCCTTGTTCGGCGTGCTGCGGTTGTCCCACCACGGTGAATCGGCATTCGCCGCGAGCCGGGGCAGGGCCGCATCGATCACCCGGGTCGACAGCAGGGTTTCGAAGAAATCATTGCCCAGCTCATCGCGCATCGCCGCGTCGGCGAGGTCGTAGAGGAACTGGTTGAACACCGTCGCACTGACGGAATCCAGCGGATAGTCGCCTTGCCATTGGGCCAGTTGTTCGATCAGCTTCAGTTCGGTGGGGTTGCCCGCCACTTCACGCAGCACCGGCAGCAACGGCGCCAGCAGGCGCGGGCCGTAACCGGTGGTGGTGCCCAGTTGCAGCTTCTGGTTGGCTTCGTTGTCCCACTTCACGTTCTTGTCGGCGAGCTGGCGGTTGAGCTGCTGGCCACGGTCGGCGAGGTTGTAGTAGCCGGGAATCTCCATGCCGGTCGGTGACACGGGCTGGAAGTTGGCCGAGACGATATAGCCGCGCGCCGGGTTCTCTTCCTGCGGGTTGGCGCTGAACGGGAAGTAACCGTCCTTGTCCGCCTGATTGCCGCTGCCGTCGAGAATGAAGCCAGGCTTCACCCCGGCCGGCCGCTTGGGCAGCAGCGCCGAGGCCCACCACGCGATGTCGCCCTTGGCGTTGGCGTAGACGATGTTCAGCCCCGGCGCCTGCACCTTGGCCGCTGCGGCGCGAGCCTTGGCCAGGGTGTCGGCGCGGTTGAGCTGGTAGAAACCTTCGAGGATCGGGTTCGGCGTTTCGAGAAATGCCCACCACATCGCGATCGGGGTTTTCCCGGCGGCGCTGCCGAGAGCATCGTTGACGATCGGGCCGTGGGGCGACTGACGCAGGGCGATGGTCACCGGGGCCTGGCCTTTCACGGCGATCTGCTGCTCGGTCTTGACCATGTCGGTCCACTGGCCGCGATACCAGACCTGATCCGGGTTATCCGGATTGACCTTCTCGGCGATCAGATCGAGATCATCGTTCTGGAACATGGTCAGGCTCCAGCCGAAATCCAGGTTGTGCCCCAGGAACGCAAACGGCACCAGCGCCTGATGATGGCCGTAGAGTTCAAAACCCGGCGCCGACAACTGCGCCTCGTACCACACCGACGGCACCGAAAAGCGGATGTGCGGATCGCCCGCCAGCAACGGCTTGGCGCTCTTGCTGTGGCTGCCGGCGATCACCCAGGCGTTGCTGCCTTCGAACTGCGGCAGACCGTTGTCGATCAGCGCCTGTTCGCTGACGCGGGCGAGGGTGTTCAGGTCTTTCCAGTCTTCGGCGGCGAGGGCCGGTGCGGTGCCGGCGTGGCCCTTGGCGAGCACGCCCTTGGGCTGCCAGTCGAGATCGAAGACGTTGAGGTAGTCGGCGCCCAGTTGATCGCGCACGTAGGTCAGCAGCGGTTCGGTGCGAAACGCGGCGGCAAAGCTGTAGGCCATGTAGCCGGCGACGCTGATGCTGTCTTCGGCGGTGAACGGCCGCTTGGGGATGCCCAGCACGTCGAACTCCACCGGGGCGGCGTGCGAGTCCTGATATTGATTGATGCCGTCCAGATAGGCTTGCAGGGCCTTCCACGCCGGTGACTGCTTGTCGAGGCCGGCCACGTAACTGGCGGCACGCTCGCGAATGCGCAGGCTGCGGAACAGTTTGTCGGTGTCGAGCAGTTTCGGCCCGAGCACTTCGGCCAGTTCGCCCCGGGCCAGACGGCGCATGGCTTCCATCTGAAACAGGCGATCCTGGGCGTGCACGTAGCCAAGGGCACGATAGAGGTCGGCCTCGTTTTCGGCCCGGATGTGCGGCACGCCGCGCTCGTCGTAACGCACGGTCACCGAGCCTTGCAGGTTGCGCAGTTCCACCTGGCCCTGACGCGTCGGTTGCTTGCTGTAGAGGTAACCGCCGACCCCGATGGCGGAAATGACGATCAGCAACGCAAGTACGGTCAGGCCTTTTTTCATGAAAAATCTGCTCCCTGTCGTTCTATTTATATGAAGGCATTGATGGTGCTGATCTATTTGAGGATCGCAACCGGGATTTCATAACACAGTATTTCTTGAATAGGAAGTTTCCTTCAGGTTTTCGGGAAGTGCACTACAAGTTTGTTGTTGCTGCGTTTAACGGGGCGGGCCTATAAAAGACCTCGAGAAAAAGCAGAGGGCGAAAACAAAGTTCGCGAATTCAATACATGGAATAACTGACATGGAGAAGTCGTATGAGTGATATTGAAAATTATCTTGGACCTCACAGACAAACCGGGCCAGGCAGATATGAACTGGCCCCCATACCGGTTCGGGACAGGGCTCCGTCTCGATTGGGGCAGGGTGGGTTTTTCTCGGGAAGTTGGGGTTTGAATGAAGGACCGCATAGAGGAACAGGTCAAGGGTCTGGAAAACTTGATCCGTTAACTCCATTTATCTGGAATGATTTGATGCAGGAACAACAGAATGCTCAGGCATATATTGATCTTGAGTACGCTGGAGTATTCAGCAATATCGGCGCGGCATCAAACAATGAAGTAGAGCAGGCCAGGCAAGCAGCCAGTGCTGGACTTTCTTCGTCGCAAAAGGTCAAGGCCGATCAAGAAGTAACCATTCAGGTTATTCATTCAAAGTTGTTGGAGTATCGGGCTCATACCGAGACCGCTTACTCGCTGTATGGACATAATCCATTTTTCCTGATGAAGGATTTGTCCTTCAAGAAGATAAGAGACAGTCTGGCATTGCCGGTTCCGGATGTTTCCGTCGCTTATGCGGCCATCGACAGGGCCTATCGCTCGGCAATGGAGCTCCGGCGCCTTTCGTGGGTGATGGCTATCATCGCCAATCAACTTCCGGAGTTGGCCACAAGAAGAGCCCAGGTTGAGGCCGCGACGCCAACCACGAGGGACGCCCAGCAGATTCTTTCTGCCGAAAGGCTATCCGTGGTGAATCTGGAAACGAATATCCGCCTGCATTTCCTGCCGGGTTTTCTGGTTGAAAGAATCGCCGCTGCAGCGGGCTCAACCGGAGGCAGTCTCTCTCAAACACTCACAAATTATAAAATCGCAGCGGACAATATTCGTGCTGTTGAGCAAGCAGCTGTCCGGCCCTATGCAATCGCAAATCCGGGGATCAACGCCCCGTTGAGCAAGCCTGAGCTCGAGGCGCTGAAAAACCTGGTGGACTTGCAGGCCACGACCGAACTGGGCAAGCGCTGGCAGGACTATCACGCGTCACTCCTGCATTCGGAAAACGCCCGGCATATGGCAGGGGCGGCGGGCGCATTTGCCGCTCTGATCGCCCGCGCCCAGGAGGCGGAGCGGTTGCAGGAGCAGATACGCGTTGCCCGGGAGCAGGAAGCCCGGCGCCTGCAGGAACAGGCGCGTATTGCCGCGCAGGCTGAAGTCAGGCGTGTTGCCGCGGAGCAGGCACGTATTCGGGAGCAAGCTCGTATTGCCGCCGAAGCAGAGGCAAGGCGCCTTGCCGAGGAACAAGCGCGCATAGCGGCAGAGGCCATTCGCAACGCCCATACCTTCCGCGCGCCAGGTGCCGCTTCGGCTACAGGGCCGTTGTTCATGACATCAGCCGGAGCCGTGGCGGTTGTCGAGGCCGCTTCGGCCAGTCTGCAAGCGGCCGTTCGCAGCGCCATCGCGGGGTTAGGCAGCCTTGCGGCCAGTGTCGGGGCTGGCGCGGTCGTCGGTGTTTCAGCGTTGGTCTACTCGTCGAAACTGGGCAACGGCGAATTGCCTGACCGTTACGCGTTCAGCACGCCGCTGTCGGACCTCGCACCAGATTTCGCACCCGATCTGCACGCCATCGCGGCGGCTGGCGGGACGGTTGATCTGCCTTTCCGTGTCAGTTCAAAGACCGACGCGAACGGGCAGTCAGAGGTTTTTGTCGTCAAGACTGATGGGCGGAATATTCCGTCGGCGGTCAGGGTAGTGGCAGCCTCCTACGACGCCGAACGCAACGTCTACACCGCGACCACCACCGATGTTCCGCCACGCACCCTGACGTGGACCCCGATCGTCAATCCGGGAAACAGCTCGACGACCTCACCGTACGGGCAACCGGATGTGCCTGCCTATACTGGGGCAACAGTGGTTCCGGTCGAGGGACGCCTCGATTCGTTCCCGGGCGTTTTCGAAGCCGGATTCGATGACTATGTGCTGGTGTTCCCGCAGGACTCCGGGCTGCCATCCAACTACACGATGTTTCGGGATCGGCGGGAGGATCCGGGCGTCGCGTCAGGTGTGGGGCAGGCGGTATCGGGCAACTGGCTCGGGAGCGCATCGCAGGGCGAAGGCGCGCCGGTGCCGGCGCAGATTGCCGATCAGTTGCGAGGGCGGGAGTTCAAGAATTTTCGGGCGTTTCGAGAGGCGTTTTGGAAGGCGGTGGCTGGGGATCCGGAGTTGGCGGCTCAGTTTGATCGCAGCGCGCTAGCTAGTATGAAAGACGGCCAATTGCCTTTTGTTAAAGAGAGTGAGCAAGTTGGGAAGCGTGTGAAGATTGAGTTGCATCACAGGAAATATATTTCTGAAGGTGGCGGGGTTTATGAGGTTGATAACATAGTCGCAATGACTCCAAAGAGACATATTGGTATGCATAGAGGGTCAGATAATGATTAAGTTAATTAGCGAAATGTCAGAGTCGGATTTTCTGAAGTTTGTTACGAGAATTTATGACAACGACTATGAAAGTGAAGAGGAACACATCGATGCCGTTTTTGAGTTCAAGGCCTTGAGTGAGCATCCATCTGGATCGGATCTGATTTTTTATCCAGAGCCAGGAAAAAGTGGACCGGCAGCTGTAGTTGCAGAGGTCAAAGCGTGGCGTGCAGTCAACGGAAAGTCTGGTTTTAAAGAGGTTTGATATTCATAAATGTGGTTGTGCCCCTGGCAATTTTGTCAGGGGCATTTTTACAGGGTGGTGTGGCTTGTTAAATATTTCGGACTATACGGAAAGAGAGTTCTTGGATTTTGTAATTTCAATTTGTGATGCTAGTGCTCGAACAGAGGAGGAAGATGTAAAACTGGTATTGGAATTCAGGCGGTTAACAGAGCATCCGGACGGCTCGGATCTGATCTACTACCCAAGAGATGATAGGGATGATAGTCCTGAAGGGATTGTAAAGGAGGTTAAAGAATGGCGCGCTGCTAATAACAAGCCCGGATTCAAGGCGGTTTAGTCTTTTACTGTCAATATGCTTCTAACGTCTTTGATTGATGCAATTTCTATATGTCAGCCCGAAGCCGTTCACTCCCCACCAACCCACGGGCAGTAGCAACCCACCGCCAACGTATGAGTCGCATTGACCGGCCGATCATCACTCAACGCTTGCAGGATCGGTTCGATAAAACTGTTGCTGGAGTTGCACGTCAGGCCTTCGCTGTACGGGCCGAAGTACGCCAGTTTGCCGCTGCGGTCCCAGATCGCCACGGCCGGGCTCGCGGGAATCTGTTCGGAGCCGTGTAGCACCGCGATGGTTTTAAGATTGCTGAGGGTGGCGGGCAACTGGCCGTGGCTGCCGGTCTTCTGCACGGCAAAGAATTCGACGCCCTTGGGGCCGAACTGTTCGACCATCTCGGTCAGGTGCTGCTGGTTGCCGACGTTGCACGGGCATGCCGGGTCCCAGAAGTGCACCAGACGGATATTGCCGGGGCCGGCGAGGTCGTCGGGCAGGCGCAACGGGTCGCCGGAAAACACAGCGGTGTGTTCGCTGAACGCCCGCAGGTAGCGGCCCTGAAACCAGTCGTATGCGGCCCACAGCACGCCGGCACACACGATGGCGAGCAGGCTGGCAAACAGTGCGGTGCGGTAGGGCGAACGCATGGTTTTGATTCCTTGAGAGCGCGCTAGCTTGCCATGCTTGCTTCTACAGATGAATATCGCAGGCCGATAAAGTCCGTTTACCGTTCTGGAATTGCCCATGTCTGTTGCCTTCGATCCCGATCATCTGCGTGCGAGCCTCAAGCCTCTGGCCGAGTGGCAGCCGTTGTCCGAGGAGGCGAAGGCGTATCAGCGGTTCTACAAGACCGACTTTCCGGAGCGCGATGTCTGGCGTGGCATGGGCCGGTTCGACATCGATGGCTATCAACTGGTCAGCCATTGCTGGTGGCCGGCGGAAACGGCCAAGGCCACGCTGTTTCTGGTGCACGGGTTTTATGACCACACCGGCCTGTACCGGCATGTGATCGAGTGGGCACTGGATCAGGGGTTTGCGGTGATTGCCTGCGATCTGCCGGGGCATGGTCTGTCCAGCGGCGAGCGGGCAAGCATCCGCGATTTCTCCGAATATCAGGATGCACTGCAAGGCCTGTTCGCCGAGGCGCGCTCGATTGCGCTGCCAGAGCCGTGGCACCTGTGCGGGCAAAGCACCGGCGGGGCGATCATTGTCGATCACGTGCTCAATCATGGTGAAAACAGCCCGGCGCAGGGGCAGTTGATTCTGCTGGCGCCGTTGGT
>NZ_JAIHBA010000023.1:0-134562 GCF_019718735.1 Pseudomonas sp. RIT778
AATGGAGGAGGTGGCGGCGGCAGCGGTGGCAATGGTGGTGGTCACGGCGGCAGCGGCAGTGGCGGCAACAGTGGCAGTGGCGGCGGTGGCAACAGTGGCCACAGCGGCAGTGACCACGGCTCGGGCCATTCCGGCAACACGGCGTCATCGGGCCGCAGCGGCACGCATTCGGAGCCTGGCGACGACCATGGTGTGCATCGGTCCGGAGAGATCGGTGATGACCACGGTGTGCATCGCGCCGGTGAAATCGGTGATGACCATGGCGTACATCGTGCCGGTGAGATCGGTGATGACCGAGGCCTGCATGCCGCGGGCGAACCGGGTGATGATCGCGGCGTACATGTCGGTGGCGAGCCTGGCGATGACAAGCGCGCCAACTGATTCAGCCTGAAATACATTTCCCCTGTGGGAGCTAGCCTGCTAGCGATTGCGATATGCCAGTCACCTTCTTCATTGACTGCCCCACCGCAATCGCTAGCAGGCTAGCTCCCACAATGTTTTTCAGTGACTACAAAATCGCTTGTGCCTTATCCAGCCGCTCCCGCAAAAACTCGATCAACGCCTGCACCGGCCGCGACGCCTGACGATGCTGCGGGTACACCGCCGACAGCGTCAGCGGTTCCGGCCGAAACTCATCCAGCACCGGCACCAGCCGCCCATCCTTCAGCGCCGCGCCAACGATGAACGTCGGCAGATAGGTAATCCCCATTCCCGCTACCGCCGCATCCCGCAGCAACTCACCGTTGTTGACGCGCATCCGCCCGGTGACATTCACCAGCAGCGGCTTGCCCTGCCCCGCGTTGAACCGCCACTGCACCGAACGCCCATGGCCGTAAGGCAGGCAGTCGTGGCCGAGCAAGTCTTCCGGTTTGACCGGCGTACCGCGTTCGGCCAGATACGCCGGACTGGCGCAATACACCCGCTCGATTGACGCAATCCGTCGGGCGATCAGGGTCGAGTCCTCCAGCACACCGATGCGCAGCGCCAGGTCGTAACCCTCGCCCAGCAGATCCACTGGCCGGTCGCTCAGGTCCACCTCCACCGTGACCTCGCGATAACGCTGCAGAAACGGCGGCAGCAAGCAGCCCAGATGCGCCAGCGCAAACGACAGCGGCGCACTCACGCGAATCGCCCCGCGCGGCTCGGCGGTCTGCCCGGCAATGCCCTGCTCCACCGATTCCACTTCGCCGAGCAAGCGCAGCGCCGATTCGTAATAACTCTGGCCCAGCGGCGTAACGTCCAGGCGCCGGGTTGAACGGTTGAGCAATCGCACGCCGAGGCGCTCCTCCAATTGCATCAGGCGACGGCTGACGAACTGCTTGGACAGGCCCAACTGATCGGCCGCCGCCGTGAAGCTGCCGGAGTCCATCACCTGGCAAAAAATACGCATGTCTTCGAACGGGTTCATTGTCACTCTCTGGTTGACAGTTAAACGCTTTATAGCCGCTTTTTCACTTTCCGGCACCTCATTAATCTGTGCTCACGGTGTTGCTGAGGCCTGAAGCCCAGCGCCACAGCAGCCCGATCCCAAGGCATACAAAAACTCAAACGACTTAAAAAGGATTTGCACATGAACATCAAGAAAACCCTCGCCGCGTCCCTCCTCGCCCTGTCCATCGGCAACGCCTTCGCCGCCGAAAGCACTAGCGTCGAACACAACACTCAGGCCTTCCTCGACGCCCTCGCCGCCGGCGGTGGCAAACCACTTGAGCAACTGAGCCCGAAAGACGCCCGTGCAGTGCTGACCGGCGCCCAGGCTTCGGTGAAGGTTGACCTGTCCGGCGTTGAAGTCAGCGACAAGGCAATCAAGGTCGATGGCCAGACGATCAACCTGAAAGTGGTGCGTCCGGCCAAGGTCAAGGGTGAGCTGCCGGTGTTCATGTTCTTCCACGGTGGCGGCTGGGTGCTGGGCGACTTCCCGACGCACCAACGCCTGATTCGTGATCTGGTGGTGGGTTCTGGCGCGGTCGCGGTGTACGTCGATTACACGCCGTCGCCGGAAGCGCAGTACCCGACCGCGATCAATCAGGCTTACGCGGCAACCAAATGGGTGGCCGAGCACGGCAAGGACATCGGAGTCGACGGCAAACGTCTGGCGGTGGCCGGCAACAGCGTCGGTGGCAACATGGCGGCGGTCGTGGCGTTGATGGCCAAGGAACAGAAAACCCCGGCCCTGCGCTTCCAGTTGCTGATGTGGCCGGTGACCAACGCCGGGTTCGATAACGGCTCGTACCAGCAATTTGCCGAGGGCCATTTCCTGACCAAAGGCATGATGCAGTGGTTCTGGGACAACTACACCACCAACCCGGCCGAGCGTGCGCAGATCCATGCCTCGCCGCTCAACGCCAGCGCCGAACAGCTCAAGGGCCTGCCCGCCGCGCTGGTGCAGACCGCCGAGTTCGACGTGCTGCGTGACGAAGGCGAAGGCTACGCCCGCCACCTCGACGCGGCCGGTGTACCGGTGACCTCGGTGCGCTACAACGGGATGATTCACGACTTCGGCCTGCTCAACCCGCTGAATGGAATCTCCGAGGTGAAAGCCGCCGTGCGCCAGGCCGCAGCAGAACTCAAGACCCATCTGAACTGAGTGCAACCCCTCGCCACACCTTCGGGTGTGGCGTTTTCTTTTGTGCCCGCCGGAGTTCACCTCATGAGCCTTTTTTCTGCCCACCTGCTGTCCTGGAGCGCCCTGCTGCTGGTGCTCGATACCCTGCTCTGGCATCTCGCGCCGTTCAAGCATCGCGCGCAACGGGTCGCTGTGCGACTGGTGCTGTTTCTGGCCTTCAACGCACTGGTCATCAACGCCGGTGTCAGCCCGTTGCAGGCGCCGTTGTTTGCCGATGATCCGGTGGCGCAACTCGGGGCGACGGCACTGGGGATTCTCTGGTGGCTGTACGCCGCGCGGGTGCTGACCGAAGTCATCGGGCTGATCCTGATGCGCCGCATCGGCCACAGCGGCCGGCTGTTGCAGGACGTGATCGGGGCGCTGGTGTTTCTGGCGGCGATTGTTGCAGCCGCCGGTTATGTGCTGGATCTGCCGGTCAAAGGCCTGCTCGCGACTTCCGGCGTGGTGGCGATCGTCATCGGCCTCGCGCTGCAAAGCACCTTGGCCGACGTGTTTTCCGGCATCGTGCTCAACACCACCAAGCCGTATCAGGTGGATGATCTGGTGGTCATCGACGGCGTCGAAGGCAAGGTGCTCGACATCAACTGGCGCGCCACGCACCTGCTGACCAGCACCGGCACCTTGGCCGTGGTGCCGAATTCGGTGGCGGCCAAGGCCAAGATCGTCAACCTCAGCCGCCCGAACAACCTGCACGGCGTGTCGATCAGCATCAAGGTGCCGAACCACATCCGCCCGCGCCGGGTACTCGACGCCCTCGACCGCACGCTGCAAGGCAGCAGCAGTCTGTTGCTGACGCCTGCGCCGAAAGCGGTGTTGAAAGAGGCCGGCGAAGAGATGTCGGAATACGTGGCCAGCGGTTTCATCGCCGAGCTGGGCAAGAAAAGCGACGTGCGCAATCAACTGTTCGACCTCGCCCACCGCCACCTCGAAGCCGCCGGTATCTCGCGGCATCCGGACGGTGTGATCGAACCTTCGACCCGCGCTCGCGCGTTGCTTGACGAAGTGAAAATCTTCCGCTCGCTGAGCCATGAAGAACGCGATCGCCTCGCCGAATCGATGGTCGCGCAGCAGTACAGCGCCGGGCAAGTGGTGCTCGATCTGGAGGAAGTCCCGGACAGCCTGTTCGTGATCGCCACCGGCGTGGTCAGCGCCAGCGTGCCGGACGGCAACGGCTTCACCGAGGCCGGGCGCATGGGGCCGAGTGAGGTCATGGGTGAGCAGAGCATCCTCGCGGATACGCCTTCGCAGGCGACGTTCACAGCACTCACCTCTTCGATCATTTATCGCCTCGACAAGAACCTGACTCGCGCTTGTATGGAGCAGCGCAGTGAAGTGGGTCGGGCGTTGAACAAGTTGCAGGCGGTGCGTCAGCAGAACAGTCGGTTGGCGTTGATGGCCAAGCCTGTGCCGGTTCGCAAGGGTGGTTTTCTGGGGTGGTTGCAAAAGCGCTGAGCCCTTTGTGACAGGCAAAAAAATGCCCGCTCTTCAGCGGGCATTTTTTCAACCAATCACTGGGCAGTGAACTTGGTGTAGCTGTTGATCAGGTTGCGATAGTTAGGCAGACGCTGCGACAGCAGATTCGCCAACCCTTCCATATCGTTGCGCCAGTCACCCTGCAGCTCACAAGCCACAGCAAACCAGTTCAGCAAGTGCGCGCCGGCAGCCGACATACGCGCCCACGCCGCTTGTTGCACGGTGGTGTTGAAAGTGCCGGAAGCGTCAGTCACCACGAACACTTCAAAACCTTCAGCGATGGCCGACAGGGTCGGGAACGCCACACACACGTCAGTCACCACACCGGCGATGATCAGTTGCTTGCGGCCGGTGGCCTTGATGGCCTTGACGAAGTCTTCGTTGTCCCAGGCGTTGATCTGGCCTGGACGGGCAATGAACGGTGCGTCCGGAAATTGCTCTTTCAGCTCAGGCACGATCGGGCCGTTCGGGCCGGAATCGAAGCTGGTGGTGAGGATAGTTGGCAGGTTGAAGAACTTGGCGATGTCGCCCAGCGCCAGCACGTTGTTCTTGAATTCGTTCGGCGAGAAATCCTGTACCAGCGAGATCAGACCGGTCTGGTGGTCGACCAACAGTACAACGGCATCGTCTTTGTTCAGGCGGCTGTAAGGAACGTTGCTCATGTGAAACTCCTCGATGGATGGTTGTTGCGGGGAGCGCCGCTCACACAGAGCGGCGCTTTTTCAAAAGCATCAGAACGCGAAGCAGGAGCAACCGAACGCGCCCCAGAAACCGGCGAAATCGCTGACCGGCGCATTCGACATCCGCGCTTTTTCATGGCTGTGGGTATGCACCGCGCACGGGCCGCTGCACTGGTGAACCTGGGCCTGCAAGGGCGAATTCGGGCGCCAGTGGCCCGGGACTTTCACCACTGGCGACCAGTCCGGCAGCACCGGCACGCTGGCCGGCCCGAGTTTTTCGAAGTCACCGGCGGCGTAAACGATCTTGCCGCCGACCACGGTCAGCACCGACTCGATCCACTTGATCGCTTCTTCCTCGACATGGAAGAAGTCCGCGCTCAGCGCTGCCAGATCCGCCAATTGCCCGACTTTGATCTGGCCCTTCTTGCCCTGCTCGGACGAGAACCAGGCGCTGCCGTGGGTGAACAGTTCCAGCGCGGTGGTACGCGGCAAACCTTCTTCGTACAGCGCCAGACCGCCGACGGTGCGACCGCTGACCATCCAGTACAGCGAAGTCCACGGGTTGTAGCTGGACACCCGCGTGGCATCGGTGCCCGCGCCGACCGGCACGCCTTCGGCGAGCATGCGTTTGATCGGTGGCGTGGCTTCGGCAGCTTGCTTGCCGTAGCGATCGACGAAGTATTCGCCCTGGAACGCCATGCGATCCTGAATCGCGATGCCACCGCCCAGCGCTTTCACCCGCTCGATGTTCTGCGGGGTGATGGTTTCGGCGTGGTCGAAGAACCACGGCAAACCGTTGAACGGAATGTCGCGGTTGACCTTCTCGAACACATCCAGCATGCGGCTGATCGATTCGTTATAGGTGGCGTGCAGACGGAACGGCCAGCGCTGCTCGACCAGGTGGCGCACCACCGGCTCCAGCTCCTGTTCCATGGTCTGCGGCAGGTCCGGGCGCGGTTCGAGGAAGTCTTCGAAGTCCGCCGCCGAGAACACCAGCATTTCGCCGGCGCCGTTGTGACGCAGGAAGTCATCGCCCTGATGCAACTTGACGCTGCCGGTCCAGTTCTGGAAATCGGTCAGTTCTTCTTTCGGCTTCTGGGTGAACAGGTTGTAGGCGATGCGCACGGTCAACTGGTCGTCTTTGGCCAGTTGTTCGATCACCTGATAATCGTCCGGGTAGTTCTGGAAACCGCCGCCGGCATCGATGGCGCTGGTCAGGCCGAGGCGGTTGAGTTCGCGCATGAACTGGCGGGTCGAGTTGACCTGATATTCCAGCGGCAGCTTCGGCCCCTTGGCCAGTGTCGAGTACAGAATCATCGCGTTCGGCCGCGCCACCAGCATGCCGGTCGGGTTGCCGTTGGCATCGCGCACGATCTCGCCACCCGGCGGGTTCGGCGTGTCGCGGGTGTAGCCGGCCACGCGCAGCGCGGCGCGGTTGAGCAACGCACGGTCGTACAGGTGCAGGATGAATACCGGGGTGTCCGGCGCGGCCTGGTTGATTTCTTCGAGGGTCGGCATGCGTTTTTCGGCGAACTGGAATTCGTTCCAGCCACCGACCACGCGCACCCATTGCGGGGTCGGTGTGCGGTCGGCCTGATCCTTGAGCATGCGCAGCGCATCGGCCAGCGACGGCACGCCTTCCCAGCGCAGTTCGAGGTTGTAGTTCAAGCCACCACGGATCAGGTGCAAGTGCGAGTCGTTGAGCCCGGGAATCACGCAGCGGCCCTTGAGGTCGACCAATTGAGTGCCGGCGCCCTTGAGCGCCATCGCCTCGGCATCGTTACCGACGGCGACGAAGCGCCCGTCCTTGATTGCCACGGCGCTGGCGAGGGGTTTTTCGCGGTCTACCGTATGAAATTGGCCATTGAACAGAATCAGATCGGCGTTCATCGCAGTTCCTTCGAGATAAGTGAAACGGAGCCCGGACCCGCCGCTTCAGCGCGGCGGATTGGCATTGGATTCGAGGTGTTTGTGTGACTGACCGGCTTCCAGCCACGGCGCGAACAGACGGGTCACGGGCGGCATGAACACGTAAACCACCGACACCACGATGGTCAGGGTGATCAGGAACGTGGCGACCACGTAGTTGGAGAGAAAGGCGTTGAGTTGCAGCAACGGCCCCCAGATCAGCGGCACCAGCAAGGTGTGCGGCAGGATCACCAGCAGCGTCACCACCGCCTGCTTCCAGCGCGGTGGCGGCGAACCGGCCTCGGCCGTCGGGGTGAACCAGAATTCGTTGGCTGCGTTGACTTCGGTCTGGTCGCCGTCGGCGAGCATCGGCGCCGCTTCATCGATCAGCTTCTGACGCTGCGGCGAATCGAGCCAGCGCTGCATCGCGTCGGTCGAGCAATAACGCAGCACGCAGGTGAACAGCGCGAGCCCGCCCTGCTGGCTGCGCATCACGTCCACACCCAGATGCCCTTCTTCGCGCCCCGCCACGCTGACGATATTGCGCAGCCAGGCTTCGTACGGCGCTTCAAAACCGGCCTTGACCCGGTGCTTGACGATCAGCGTCACGGTTTCTTCGGGTCCCGGTTTTTTCAGGGTCTGGGCATCAGGCATAACGGAGTACTCCGGGCAAACGAACATTGAGCGCCAGCCGTCCCGGCCCGGCGATCAAAACAGTGGTGAAGAGGATCAACAGCAACCAGCCGAACTGCCCTTCGGCCACACTCCATTGCGGATGCACAAGCAGCAGCGCCACCAGCAGCACAAACAGAATAGGCAAGCACGCCAGACGCGCCAGCACTCCGGCGACGATCAGTAGCGGGCAGAGGACTTCGGCGAAGATCGCCAGAATCAAAGTGAGGTGGGCCCCGAGGTGAAACGGGTCTTCGATCAGTTGCAGCTGCGCGGTGAAGTCCAGCAGCTTGGGCAAGCCGTGGACAAACAGCAGAAACAACCCGCCGGTCACTCGCAGGAACAGCAGGCCGAGGTTTTGCGCCTGGTCATTGCGCTGAGAAAGTTGCATGGCCCTACCCTTGATCGATCATTGCCGCAAATAGTGCAACGAACGGGTAGGGCAAAATTGAACAGGTGTGCTCTTTTGTCCTCAGGTCAACGGGTGTCTTTGATTGTGTATTCCCGCGCGTTGAAATCGATGCGCGCTACCGAACCCGGCACTTGATCCATGTACACGGCGAACAACACAGACAAGGTGCTGCCGGGTCCGAGCGCAAGCATGTAGTCGGAGCGGATGAGCGTGCTGTAGCGGCCTGCCGTCACCCATGCCCGATGTACCGCATTGCGCGAGTCTGTCCAGATGGAGAGGTTGTGCTCGGTGCCGCTGGCATTAAAACCGGTCAGCTTCAATTCAAGCCGTTGCCCGGTGGCAATACCCAGCCAGGTGAGAAATTGCACAGTCGCGCCGGCAACGACATCTTTCAGGTCGAGTTCAGTGCCTTTCGCTTCGGCGATCACAGGCGGAATCCGCAACGCCTCAGGTATGGGCAAAACCTTCAGCGGCCAGGGTGTCGAAGTAACCGGTGCCGACGTACCTCGTACATGTGTGAACGAGATAGCTGCAGTTTTATTCATGCTGTAAGCCACCAGTGCGACCGGCAACGGCATTTCCATGAGCATCGCACTTACGGGGACCAAAGCCGTAGTGCGAGAACCGGCAGACGGCGTATCGGGTTCGGCAGCCCAAGTGGCACTGACGAAGTCGGCGTCGTCGGGAACATTCAAAACGGCGGTCAGGCTCACCTCAGCATCCGCCGGGTTCAAGGTGACGTTGTCCGGGGCCTCCTTGATCCTCAGTTCTTGGCTGAAAACAACCTTTATCGTCCAGGTGTTGGACGCTCCGCCGTCAACATATTCGGCCCTGAAGACGTGTTCGCCGTCAGTCAATGCCGTGACTGAAAACTGCCAGGTGCCGGCGTTAACCAAAACCGAGTCCAGGCGTGTTTGCCCATCAAACAGCACAACCTCGGCACCGTCAGTGCCAACACCATCGACGGTGACACGGCTGGACGGAGTTTCCCCGCCGTCGGCAATCAGCCCCTGCGGCCCCGTCACCGACATTATCCTCGGCGCCCTCACAGGTGCAGTCCGTACGATGTAGTTTCGATGGGCAAATGCCTGGGCATCGGATTGATCCGGACTGTTTTGCAGCCCGGCCCAAAAACTCAACGTCAGCACGCTGCCATTTTTCAGACCTTGCAGCGGTGCAGCAGGGACCTTTTGTTCGTAATATCCGAGACTGAATCCATTACCGACGACGTTCTCCGGCGCTTGCCAATACCAGGCCTCCCAGACATCGCCGTCGGGCTTCACACCTGTGAGCAGGAGCCAGAAGAACTGCTCGCGCCTGCTCAGCAGCCATGACCGGATACGCAATGTAACCTCAGTCAGTTCGCTCACATCCAGGTCACGGCCCTCACCTTCGTCGCTTGCCTCTTTAATCACCGGCAGGGGCAGATCAAGTTGGTTGATGAGCGGTATGTAAAGCGGCAAAGGTTGTGATTCCACAGACGGTTCAGTGCCACGGTAAAGCGTGTAAAAGGCGATGACAGTCAGCCCGAGATTGAAAGCCACCAATGTGGTGTCAATGTGGGTCGTAAAAGGGCGTTTGAATCCGCCGATCGGGATTCGCGGCGACGTATAGGAACCGGAACCTGGAGTTCCAGCCACCTTGATCGTAATAAAGTCCCCTGGCAACCAAGGGAAGTCGATTGTTACCGTCAGGTTGTACCGGGCGGCCGCTGGCACCAGGAAACCCTTCGAACTTTCTTCAATTGCCAGTGGTGGCAGATCGTCACGGGTGAGCGCAGGAATCGGCGTGTCCATATTCACTTCCCTTGATAACTGGCCGCTTCGGCATTGGCCCATCAAACACGGGAAGACAAGCACGCACCACTGTCAGAACTAACAGGTTGCGGGTTGATTCAGACGAACGGCACGCTTAAACCACCGGAATATCCAGCGTCACCGACATGAACTGACTGATCCGCGAACGCAGCCATTTCTCCGCCGGATCGTTGTCATGCACCCCGCTCCAGGCCATCGACAGTTGCGCCGCATCAATCGGAAACGGCGGATCCTCAGCTCGCAACGCACAGCCATCGACCAACGCACACGCCGCGTAATCCGGCACAGTCGCGATCATCTCGGTGCCCGCCAGCAGCGCGCGCAAACCACTGAATTGCGGCACGCCAAGCACCACCCGGCGGCTGCGACCGACCTTGGCCAGGTCCACGTCGATGTTGCCGCTCAGATCCCCCGAGAACGACACCATCGCATGAGGCCGCTCACAGTACTCGTCGAGGGTCAGCGGACCCGGGCGGCTGTCACCGCGCAGGACCTTGCAGGGAATGTCGCGCAGTTTCTTGCGTTTGGCGTTGGCCGGCAGATCGGTGGTGTAACTCACGCCGACGGAGATTTCCCCGGAGGCCAGCAACGTCGGCATCAGCAGGTAGTTGGCGCGGCGCACCACGACCACGATCCCCGGCGCCTCTTCCTGCAACTGGCGCAATAGCGGCGGGAACAGGCCGAACTCGGCGTCATCCGACAGGCCGATGCGGAACACGTCGCAACTGGTCGCCGGATCGAATTCCTTGGCCCGGCTGACCGCACCGGAAATCACGTCCATCGCCGGTTGCAGTTCCCGCAGAATCGCCAGCGCCCGCGCCGTCGGTTCCATGCCGCGACCGTTGCGCAGCAACAGCGGGTCGTCGAACAGATCGCGCAAGCGGCCCAGCGCCGCGCTCACCGCCGGTTGGCCCATGAACAGTTTTTCGGCGACGCGGGTCAGGTTCTTTTCGAACATCAGTGCTTCGAAAATCACCAGCAGGTTCATGTCGACGCGGCGCAGATCGTTTCGGTTCATGGGGCACGTTTTCCTTGTTTGAGCCTGACGTGAAAGGTGGGCACTTTACTCGATGAGCGGCACTTTGGCCGCGCGTTTGTAGGGACCGTATTCGACCGGCACCCACTGGAAGTGTTTGTCGACCGCGGTGATATGGCCGATGCCCGGGAACGGCAAGTGCGCAGCCGTGACCCAGGTCTTGCTGGCCGCCGCTGCACTGAACACCGCGTTACGACTCTTGATCGCTTGCTGGCTGTTGACGTCGAAGCTGATCGCTACCTCAGGATGATCGAACTGCACCGCGAGGTTGTGCACCAGATCCCCCATAAACACGATGCTCTGATTCTGTGAAGTAAAACGGTAAGTGGTACTGCCCGGCGTGTGCCCGGCTTCCAGCGTGGCTTCGACCAAGCCCGGCAACGGCGACTGGCCCGCCGCGAATGTCTTGAAGCGCCCGGCGGAGACGTATGGCGCGGTAGAGTCCTGAGCGATCTTGAAGAACTCCCGCGCGCCGGCTGGTGCCTTGGCGAGGGCCTTCGGGTCGAGCCAGTAATCGGCTTCTGCCTTGGCGGCGTAAACCGTCGCATTGGCGAAGATCGGTTGTTGCTGGCCGTCGACCAGTCCACAGACGTGATCCAGGTGCAGGTGAGTCAGCAGAATCGCATCGACCTGTTCCGGCTTGTAGCCCGCCGCCCGCATGTTCGCCGAGAGCTGGCCGGCAGTGGCGCCGATGCACTGGCCCGCGCCGGTATCCACCAGAATCAATTGTTTGCCGGTGTTGACCAGGAACGCATTGAACGCAGTCTGCACGCCCGGCGTTTCAATCGAGCGGCGGGCCAGCAAGGCGCGAATCTGGCTCTGGCTCATGCCCTGCAGCAGCTTCGGCGACAAATCGTTGTAGCCGTCGAACAGCGCCGTCACTTCGTAATCGCCCAACGTCAGTCGAAAATAGCCTGGCGCCTGCGTGCCGACCTGCGGCGCCTGCGCCATGGCGGTGGACATCACCCCGACCAACGCCACGCCGATTGCGCCGTTGAACAAACCTTTCATATTCATCCCCTCGAACGAGCCCGATTCTGCGGCCCTTATGGCCCGCTCCCCATCGTCGCCATCCTGCCCGGTTCCCGTCATGGGGACTTGCAGCGGTGTGCTGAGTTGAAGCTGACAGTGGAATTAACAACGTTTAACTCGTCAGCCTTCGCCCCTCGCCAAACAATGAATCCCTCTGCGCAGCGTTGTTTTATTGACCTGAGGGAAAGCGCTGACCGTGCGTTCCCCACCGACACGGACCTTGGCCATGGCTCACTTACAGCAAACCGTCGCCCGCGCCCCTGCCAGCGAACCCCGCAAGACCAGCACCGGTGGCCTCAGCCCGCAGCGCGAGCGGCTGGTGAAACAGCTGATCCTCGAACGCCTCGGCGACAGCCTTGAAGTCACCGAACTGGCCAGCGCCTGCTCACTCTCACGCAGTCACTTTTCCCGGGCGTTCAAGTGCAGCACCGGGTATTCGCCGCAAGACTGGATCCGCACCCAGCGCATCGCCCGGGCGAAGCTGTTGATCCAGCACACCAACCACAGCCTTACGCAGATCAGCCTGGAATGCGGCTTCTGCGATCAGGCGCACTTCTGCCACATCTTCACCCGCAGCGAAGGGATCAATCCGTTTGCGTGGCGTTGTCAGGTCATGAAAAACCGCTGAGACGGTTTCATCCGCGAACCATCCGCTGAGCCAGTCGCGCCACCCGCTCGCCCAGGTGCGCGGCGGTTTGTTGGTCTTCCACAGGAGGTGCCTGCTCGGGCGGTTGTTCGACACTGGATTGGGACATCGCACCGAGGGAGCTGCCGAGGCGATTCAACTGGCCGTCGAACACACCTTCGCACGCACGCGCCGGCAACAGATCAAGCCCGACCCAGATCATCGAATGCTGGGCCGCGAACACCGCCATCTGCACCAGGGTATTGAGCTTGTCGCCGCACAGGCTGCCGGAATTGGTGAAGCCCGCCGCGAGTTTGTCGCGCCACGGCCGGGCGAGGTAGAACGAGGCCGTGGCCTCCATGAATTGCTTGAACGCCGCCGAGGCGCTGCCCATGTAGGTCGGCGCGCCAAAGATGATGGCGTCGGCGCGGTGCAGGTCATCCCAGTGGGCTTCCACGTCTTCCACCGCCAGCAGCAGGCAAGTGCTGCCCAAATGGCGTTCCACACCTTGGGCCACTGCCTGCGCAATGACGCGGGTGTGCCCGTAGCCACTGTGATAGACCACCACTACCTTGCTCATCGCAGCGTCCTCCGGACGTATGCATTCCATTGCCCCGGAGTTTTGGCTCTGACGCGGGCGCGGACGAGTTAATCGTTGTTAATTTTTCCCGGCTGTCGGGTGAACCGGCACAGGTTCCGGCCTTTAAATACAGTGGTGACGGCACTGGATGCCGAGCGATGCCGGGGCGCGTGCATTGCGCGCACGTTGCACTGGCGACAAATCCTGAGGAATATGCCCGGATACTGCGGATTAGACGGCTTGCGTGACCCTCGAGTCGCTCCCCGCCCTGCCCGTCACGGATTCTTCACCGAGGCGGACCAGGATCATAAAAAACGTCGAAGGAGTGAGCGGTTGAGTCTTTCCCCGAATCAGGCCATCGGTTTCGGCCCCTATCGGATCCACCCCGGCCAGCGGCTGGTGCTTGAAGGCGACCAGCCTTTGCGCCTGGGCCGCCGCGCCATGGACATTCTGCTGATCCTGCTGGCCCACGCCGGCGAGGTGGTGAGCAAGCAGCAACTGATCGCCGGAGTCTGGCCGGACAGCGTGGTGGAAGACATCAATCTGCGGGTACACATGGCCGCGCTGCGCAAGGCCCTCGGCGACGGTCAGGCCGGGCAGCGCTACATCGTCACGGTGGCGCAGCGCGGCTACAGTTTCGTCGCGCCGGTCGTGCTGCAATCGATTGAGCAACGCCCCACCGCCGCCACTATCGGCCGGCATAACCTTCCATTGCGTCGCACGCGGATGATCGGTCGCCAGTCGGTGGTCGACAGCCTGATGACACAACTGCCGCGCCAGCGCAGCATCACCCTGGTCGGCCCCGGCGGCATCGGCAAGACCACCGTGGCCCTGCGCGTCGCCGAGCAACTGATCGGTCGTTATCGCGACGGGATTCGTCTGCTGGATCTGGCACCGCTCAACGATCCGGGCTCGATCTGCTCGCACCTCGCCGCCCTGCTGGACCTTTCGCTGCACGATAGTGAACCGATGGCCTGCCTGATCAACAGCCTGCGCGAGCGGCAGATGCTGCTGGTGATCGATAACTGCGAGCACTTGATCGACGCCGTCGCGCTGCTCAGCGAAAGCATTCTGCGTGGCGCGCCGCAGGTGCACATTCTGGCCACCAGCCGCGAAAGCCTGCGCGCCGAGGGCGAGTATGTGCAGCGGCTGGAGTCTCTTGATTGTCCACCACCGATTGCAGTGCTCGACCGCGATCAGGCGATGGGATTCTCCGCGCTGCAACTGTTCGTCGAACGGGCGATGGCGGCCCACGAACACTTTGAGCCGGGCAACGCTGATCTGCCCTTGATCATCGACATCTGTCGACGGCTGGACGGCATCCCGCTGGCACTGGAGCTGGCCGCCGCGCAGGTGGCGGGCCTTGGTCTGGACGGTTTGCTGAGCCAACTTCAGGGGCGTTTGCCGGCGGGCAATCAGACTCGCCTCGGCCGGCATGAAACTCTGCGCGCTACGCTCGACTGGAGTTTCAACCTGCTCAACGCCTGCGAACAGACCGGCCTGCGCCGACTGGGCGTGTTTCGTGGCGCATTCACGCTGGAATCGGCGGCGGCGGTTATCGTCGGTCAGCACATCGAGTCGAACGAAGTGTTCGCCTCGATCACGCAACTGGTCGCCAAGTCGCTGCTCAATGTCGAGGTCGGTGATGAAGAGGTGTTCTATCGCCTGCTCGACACGACTCGTCGCTATGCATTGGAAAAACTCGATCAGGCTGACGAACTCGGCGAAACCCGCGAACGCCATGCCGAACGCAGCCTGGCGCTGATGCATCAGGCTCAGGCCGATTGGGAGAACACGGCGACCGAAGTCTGGATCGAGCGTTACGCCCGTGGTCTTGAAGACCTGCGCGCGGCGCTGGACTGGACGCTGAACGACGAAGGCTCGCGCGCGCTCGGCGTGCGCCTGACGGCGACGTCGGCGCCGTTGTGGCAGGAGCTGTCCTTGCTGAAAGAGTACGGCGTGCATGTGCGCCGGGCACTCGCGTTGCTGGCGTCATCCGACGAGCCCTGCCCGCGACTGGAAATCGCCTTGAAACTGGCGCTCGGCAGCGCCTGCTATCACACCTGGGGCGGCACCCCGGAAACCATCGAAGCCTTTGCCAGTGCCCGTCTCTTGGCGCAAAGGCACGACGACAAGGCCGGGCAATTGCGCGCCGTGTCGGGGCACATGGCGGTCAATCTCAGTTGCGGGCATTACCAGATGGCGCTGGAGCAGAGCGAGCAATTCGAAAGCCTCGGCGTGCACGGCGATGCGCAGCTGTCCCTGAGTACCCATCGCTTGCGGGTGCTCGCGCTGCATTACGCCGGCGATCAGCATCAGGCGCGAATCCACGCCGAGCAGGTCATTCAGCGCATGGCCCACAGCGGCCACCTCAACCGCTTCACTCACGGTTTCGGCGTGCAATACGATCAGAGCGTCGCCTCGCTGACCGTTCTCGCCCGAGTGCTGTGGCTGCAAGGTTTTCCCGAGCAGGCCTGGCGCACGGCGCGGCAGGCACTGGACATCGCGGTGCAGATCAACCACGGCACCTCGATCTGCTACACGTTGGCACTCGCCTCGTGCCTGATCGCCCATTACAACGGCGACGTACAGAACGCCCGCGCGCTGCTGCAACTGCTGCTCGAACAGGCGCAGAAGCATTCGGTGCTGCTGTTCTACACGTGGGCGCGGCACTACGCGCAGGTGATCGACGCCGACAAGGCCCCCGCCATCCCGCCCGCCGACAGCGGTCTGGTCAGGGAAATCATGGTCACGCTGGATCCGGGTTTCGTCGATGATGCTTTGCTCGAACGAGCGGAAAGTGGTGCGGCCGGCTGGAGCACGGCGGAGATCTTGCGGGCTCGGGCCGAGCGATTGCTGGCGGCTGAATCGCCCTGTCATCACACGGTCGAAAGCGCTTTGCAGCAATCGCTTGAAATTGCGCGGACACAAGGCGCCCTGACCTGGGAACTGCGCAGCGCGACGTCGCTGGCGCAGTTGTGGCAGCGTCAGTCGCGCTACCGTGAGGCACTCGAATTGCTGACACCGATCTACCAGCGCTTCACCGAAGGCTATGCCACCCCGGACTTGCGCAAGGTGCGGTTACTGCTCGACGAACTGCGCGGTCAATCGGCCGCTTGAGGCTGGCCGGGTGCGACCCAGGTAACGCGCGTGCCGACGCTCGACATCACTCAGTTCGCCGCCCTGCTCCAGCTGTTCGCGGGCATAGCGGCGTGTGGTGTTGAGCATTCGATAGCGCAGTGTTCCGCTGGATCGGTCCGTTGTCAGCAATGACCTGGCCGCCAACTGTTCAACCACTGCCACCAGTGTCGAGGGTGGTAGTTGCGCGCAACTGATCACACCGATGGCGGCGTCGAGGGTGAATGCCATCTTGAACACCGACAAGCGTTGCAGCACGCGTTGTTCCTGCTCGCTCAAGCGCTGATAGCTCCAGTCCAGCGCAGCCTTCATCGACTGGTGGCGTGTCACGGCAGTGCGGCGACCGTGACTCAGGACTTGCAGGCCTTGGTCCAGCTGGGTCTGAAGGCCGACCAGCGCCAGCGCATCGATCTGCGCCGCCGCCAGTTCGATCGCCAATGGCAGACCGTCGAGCCGCCGACAGATATCGCGCACCGTTTCCAGATCCTGCTCACGCAGACTGAAGCCGTGTTGACGCGCACGGGCGCGACTGACAAACAGCTGCACCGCCGAATAGCCCATGACCTCGGCGACACTGTTGAGGGCCGAGGCTTTGGGAAGGGTCAGGGGCGGCAGCGGCTGGAGGACTTCCAGACCGAGACGCAACGGTTCGCGGCTGGTGGCCAGGATCGAAAGACGGGGCGCGGCGTCGAGGAGTGTTTGCAGCAGGTTCCGGCAGGCTTCGTGCAGATGCTCGCAGTTGTCCAGCACCAGCAAGGCGTGGCGCGCTGCCAAGGTGGGGAAATCGATATCGAGGGTTTTCAGCAGGTGATTGAGGAGCGGAGTGTCTCCGTCGATAAGCGACAGATCCACCTGCCACACGCCGTCACGGAAATGTTGCAGCAGCAGTTCTGCTGCGCGCAGTGCCACGGTGCTTTTGCCGACACCGGCAGGCCCGGTCACCGTCAGGAGCCGGGACAGCGGCAGTTGCCGCACCAGACCACCGACCAGTGAGTCGCGCCCGGTGACCGGCGTCAGCCGCGCGGGCAAATTGTGTTGGGGCGCTTGCAGGTTTTCGAACACCACGTGAGCAGCGCTGTCGCCCTGCACCGGGGCCACGAAGCTGTACCCGCGCTGCGGCACATTGACGATGTAGCGCTGGCCTTTTTCGCCGTCGCCAAGGGCCCGGCGCAGCGCGGCGATGTGCACCCGCAGGTTGATCTCCTCGACCACCGACGTCGGCCACACCAGCGAAATCAGTTGCTCTTTGCTGACCACCCGCCCGGCGCGCTCGACCAGCACTTGCAGAATGTCCAGCGCACGACCGCCCATGCGCAATTGCCGATCCCCTTCGAGGATCAGCCGTTGACGCAAATGGAACGCGTACGGTCCGAAACGCAGGACCGACGCCGAGTTCAATTCGTTGAGGCTGTTCATGTCCGTTATCTTCGCAGGCCTCGATGACGATACAACCACCACGCGGGGTCCAGCACGGACATCCGGATGCCCGTAACGGACAGAACCGCTCTAGCTGAACTGTTCGCGATATTGCGTCGGGGTCAGCCCGAGCTTTTCGCCGAACAGAAAACGCATGTGCCGCACGCTGCCGAAACCGCTTTTGTAGGCGACGGTTTTCAGCGGCAGATCGCTGGTTTCCAGCAGATTTCGCGCGCAATCGATACGCGCACTTTGCAGGAATTCCATGGGCGTCATGTTGACCTCGCGAGCGAACACCCGGGCGAAGTGCCGTGCACTCATGTTCGCAAGACCTGCCATGCGCTCGACGGTGAAGGCTTCCTCCAGATGCTCCAGCACATGATTCTGCACCCGGGTGATCGGGGTTTCCTGGGGCGCCACTGCCGCCATCAACGGGCTGAACTGCGCTTGCCCGCCCTGACGTTTCATCACCACCAGCAACACCTTGGCCACGTCCTGGGCAACCTTTTTGCCATGATCGCGGGCGACCACCGCCAACGCCATATCGATGCCGGCCGTGACGCCTCCGGAGGTGATCAGGTTGCGATCCTCGACAAAAATCTGGTCGGTGGCGACGTTTGCCTTCGGAAAACCCTTGATCAGGCGCTCGGTGTAATTCCAGTGAGTGGTCACACGATAGCCGTCGAGCAAGCCGGCGTGACCCAGCACGAAGGCGCCGGTACAGATCGAGCCGTATTGCCCGGCACGCGTGACCGCGCCTTGCAGCCAGGCGAGCAACGGCGGGTGTTTTTCGTTGTAGGCGCCAGGGCCGCCCGGCACCAGCAGCAAGTCGTAGCGCTCATCGGCTTCGTCGATATGCCGATCGGTGTGCACGAGGACGCCATTGGACGCACGCAATGGCCCGCGCTCGGTGCCCAGGGTGGTCAGGTGATAGTGGGCTTGCGGTTTCAGGTAGCGGTTGGCAACCGAAAAGACCTCCAGCGGCCCGGCCATGTCGAGCAGCAGAAATTCCGGAAACAGCACCATTGCCACGGTCTTCATGGGGGTATCACCAAAATCTATGTGGAATCATAAGTCTGCGCATTATGGCCAGATACGGTGGAACCGTTGGAAAAGAATGCGTGATCCAGTGCTCACAACTGTCAACTAAAAACGGACAGTATTTCAATTTTCATCTACTTATTGCATCGCAGGGTAACCAGTAACCTTCTCCTCACTCGGACGAATCAACGTCCTGAAAGGAGATTTCATCATGCTGACCCTTCGTAAAGCTTCCGACCGTGGTCTGGCCAATCATGGCTGGTTGAAGTCGTTCCACACCTTTTCCTTCGCCAGCTACCGTGACCCGCGTGAACAGGGTTTTTCCGACCTGCTGGTGATCAACGATGACCGCGTTGCCGCCGGCAAGGGCTTCGGCCAGCACCCGCACCGTGACATGGAGATTTTCTCCTATGTGCTCGAAGGCGCCCTGGAACACAAGGACACCCTCGGCACCGGTTCGGTGATCCGCCCCGGCGACGTGCAACTGATGAGCGCTGGTAGTGGCGTGGCCCACAGTGAGTTCAACCATTCGGCGACCAAGCCTGTGCACTTCCTGCAGATCTGGATCGTGCCGGACGTCAGCGGCGCGAAACCGCGTTACCAGCAAGAGCACTTCAGCGAACAGAAAAAACGCGGTCGCCTGCAACTGATCATTTCGCCCGAAGGTAGCCACGGCTCGCTGAAAGTACGCCAGGATGCACGAGTGTATGCCGGACTGTTCGATGGTGAGGAAAGCGCCACCCTCAAGCTGCCTGCCAACCGCTATGCCTACGTGCACGTTGCTCGCGGCAGCGTTGAACTGAACGGCGTGCAGTTGAAGGAAGGCGACGGCGTGCGGGTTCGTGAAGAACAGGCACTGACCCTGAGCAATGGCCATGATGCCGAGGTCCTGGTGTTTGACCTGCGCCCGCAGGAATTGCCGGAAATGCCATAAGCCCGTGGTTTTCATCGCTCGAAAAAACGGCCTTCGTTGAAGGCCGTTTTTCATTCAGCATGCAAGGTCATCAGCACTGCCGGCGCAGGGTTTCCAGCCTCTTTCACCGATTGAATCATGGCCAGGGTGGTCTGTATCGTGACAAGCACGTTTGACTGGTTCGCGTAGTAGGAGCCGACGAGAATGGCAACCATCCCCAGAAAATGTACGGTGGTCGCGGCCCAGTAGTTCGCCTTGTTCGTCGAGACCATTCTCATTGCTTCGTCTATACGCTCCAGGGATCGATCCATACGAGCCGTCATCAACGCATAACGCTTGTCGCGCTCCTGATGAACCTTTTCCTGTGCCAGACGAATTCTTCGCTCAATCTTCTCTCGCTCCAGCCAGGCTTTTTCATTGGCCTTTTCCCTTCCCAACCGAATCCTTTCTTGCTCCTGGCGAAGGTTCTCCAGATACCGCTCCCGAGTCAGGCGGACTTCTTCCTGAGCCCTCTCTCGCTCCAGCCGAGCCTCTTTCCGAGCCTTCTCCTGTTCCAGTCGAACCTTTTCCTGAGAGCGCTCTCGCTCCAGCCGAGCGGCTTCCTGAGACCGCTCTCGCTCCAGTCGAGCCTCTTCCTGAGAGCGCTCTCGCTCCAGTCGAACCTCTTCCTGAGAGCGCTCTCGCTCCAGCCGAGCCTCTTCCTGAGAGCGCTCTCGCTCCAGCCGAGTTGCTTCCAGCTCCAATCGAGCAGCTTCCTGCGATTGCTCCTGCTCCAACCGCACCTTGTCCCGCTCGGCCTGCTGGGTCAGAAAGCCATCGATCTTGGCGGACATGGATTCGATCCGTGCATCGATTCTTGTCTCGATGACCTCGATCCTGGCGCTGAATTCGTCTCGCGTTATGTAGGTCATAGACTCAGTTCTATCCGTTTGCCCGGCCATGTCGCTTGCTTGAAATTGGCTGACTTCCCTTGCAATCAATTCCGCACCTCTGACGTTTATCAATACTTCCCTGGATTGATCACCTCGGAGCATTTCACCTGTTCACTCCGGGTGTGAGAAACGATAGGGCCCGGCCAAAAAACTCACAAGCCAGCGGATTCTGGCGCTGTTGTAGGCAAGATCGTCAGCTGATGTAGCCGTCCTACACGGCATCAAGGACTACTCATTCTCCAGCGCAAACGCTTCGACAATCTGCTCGATCACCGCCCTGACCCGCGCGGTATGGCGCAGATCCGCGTGGGTCACAAGCCACACTTCATAAGGCAACGGCCGCGTACGCTCCGGCCACAGTCTGAGCAGACCATCGCGCTCGCCCATGTAGACCGGAATTTCTCCTACACCCAGACCGGCGGCAATCGAGCGTCGGACCAGCAGACTGGAGCTCAGACCGGCGACGATCCGCCCGCGAGTCACGGGCTCGGTCACCAGGGTCAGGTCCTTGTTGCCTTGCAGATATGGCTGGTACACCACCAGATCATGGCCCTCAAACGCACTGCCCGGCGCCGGCACACCATGCCTGTCGACATAGTCCTGCGAGGCAAACAGCCCCACGGGCCAACGCGCGATGCGCCGGGCGATCAGGTCCGGGTTGTCCGGGCGGGTATTGCGTACGGCGATGTCAGCTTCGCGTTTGGCCAGGCTGAGGATCTGCGTGGAGGCGTCCAGTTGCACGCGCACGTCCGGATGCCGTTCGTGCAACTGCGCGATGGCCGGGATCAGGAAATCGATGGCCAGCGAATCGGTGGTGCTGACCCGCACACTGCCGGTCAGACGGTCGTCCAGGCCCTGGATTCGCCGCTCCAGCTCCAGCGCCGAATGCTCCATTTTTTCCACCGACTTGAGCGCCGCTTCGCCGACGGCCGTCAGTGCATAGCCCTCGGAGGTGCGCAGGAACAAGGTCGCGCCCAGCGACTTTTCCAGTGAGGTGATGCGTCGCCCGACTGTCGCCTGATCCACGCCCAGCACGCGCGCGGCGCCGCGTAACGTCGACTCGCGACAAACCGCAAGAAACACCCGTGCGTCATCCCAATTCATACCGTTCTCCATTGATGCATAAACGCATCACTACAACGCAAACTTGCTGCATTAACGCAGCAACAATAGCCGATATGCTGGACGCCATAAACCTTTCCACAGGATTGCCGTCATGCGCACTTCAACTGCTTCGCCCGAACGTCCGGACACGAGTGTCTGGCTGGCGATCTTCGCCGGACTCTGCGCCAGCCTGGTCAGCATCGGTCTGGCGCGTTTCGCCTACACGCCGCTCATCCCTTCGCTGATTCAGGCGCAGTGGTTTTCCGCCCATGATGTGGTCTATCTCGGCGCGGCCAACCTGGTCGGTTACCTGATCGGCGCCCTCCTCGGCCGACCGCTGGCACGTCGGCTCACCCAGAGAAATGCCTTGCGACTGATGATGCTGGCGGTAACCGTGGCGTTTTTCGCCTGTGCGTACCCGGTGTCGGTGAGCTGGTATTTCGGTTGGCGCCTGCTGTCCGGCATCGCGGGCGGCGCGATCATGGTGCTGGTGGCCGCGACGGTGCTGCCGCATGTACCGGCCGCGCGCAAAGGCCTGGCCAGCGGGGCGATTTTCCTCGGCATCGGTCTTGGCATCGCTGGCTCCGGCACGATCGTCCCGCTGCTGCTGAATCTGGGCCTGCAAGCGACGTGGCTGGGATTGGGAGTTTTGTCGCTGGCACTGACGGCTTTGAGCTGGTTCGGCTGGCCTTCGGAGCTGCCCCATGCAACCACCGCAACGGCTCAGCTGGATCCGGTCGAGCCGACACCGCCTGCTGTTTATCTGCTGTTTGCCCAGTACGCGTTCATGGCCGCCGGGCTGGTGCCGGCCATGGTTTTCCTGGTGGATTACGTCGCCCGTGGCCTGGGCGCCGGGGCGCACGTCGGCGCGCTGGTCTGGATCATGTACGGTCTGGGCGCCATCGTCGGCCCGGTGAGTTATGGCTTCCTCGCCGATCATCTCGGCGCGCGGACCGGCATTCGTCTGGTGCTGGTGGTGCAGGCGATCACCCTTGGCTTGCTGGCCATTTCGCATTCGGTCCTGGCGCTGGCACTGCTGGCAGTGATCCTCGGTTCGTTTCCGCCGGGCATTGTCCCGCTGGCGTTGGCACGGGTGCATGAGCTGGTGCCGGATCATCATCGCCAACAGGTGGCGTGGAGCCGGGCCACGGTGTCGTTCGCCACGTTTCAGGCGCTGGCCGGCTTCGCCTATTCGGCGCTGTTCAACGCCACGGGCGGACAGCATGTGCTGCTCTTTGTGATTGCCGGCGGTGCCATCGTGATCGCGCTGATACTTGAGCACGCCATAAAACTGCTGCCCTCCTCCGTCGAACAACGCTGCTGCGCCCAATGACGGGAATCATTGCGCCCTGCCTGTGCTCCCATCTACTGATCACTTGTTTCAAGAGGAATCGAAAATGACGTTGCCTACCGAAATGACCCGAATCGAAATCACCGAACCGGGCGGGCCCGAGGTTCTGCAATCCCGACGCGTTCCGCTGCCGGCCGCCGCAGAGGGCGAAATACTGATCCGCGTGCGCGCCGCCGGCATCAATCGCCCCGACGCTCTGCAACGCGCCGGCAAATACCCGATGAAGCCCGGCATGAACCCGATTCCGGGCCTTGAAGTGGCCGGCGAGGTCGTGGCAATTGGCAGCGGTGTCAGCACATTCGCGGTCGGTGACCGGGTCTGCGCACTGACCAATGGCGGAGGTTACGCCGAATACTGCACGGTCCCGGCCGGCCAGGCCCTGCCGATCCCCGATGGGCTGGACTGGATTCAGGCAGCGGCCATTCCCGAAACTTTTTTCACGGTGTGGGCCAACCTGTTCGGTCTCGGCGGCGCCAGCCGAGGTCAGCGCGCCTTGATTCACGGCGGCACCAGCGGCATCGGCACCACCGCGTTGATGCTATGCCGCGAGTTTGGCATCGAAGCCTTCGCCACCGCCGGTAGCGCCGACAAATGCGCAGCGATCCGCAAACTGGGCGGCGAAGCGATCAACTACCGGGAACAGGATTTCGTGGCTGTCATCGCTGAAAAAACCGCCGGCCAGGGCGTCAATGTGATCCTCGACATCATGGGCGGCTCGTACCTCAACGGGAACATCAGCGCCTTGGGGATGGATGGGCGGTTGGTAATGCTCGGGTTCCTCGGTGGCGCGCGGGCCAATGACATCGATCTGCTGGCGATCCTCGGCAAGCGTGCGGTGGTTACCGGTTCCCTGCTTCGCGCCCGTACCGCGGCGGAAAAGGCCGCCATCGCCGATCAATTGCGCGAACACGTCTGGCCGGTGCTCGCCGCCGGACGCTGCCTGCCGATCATCGAAAAGGTCTACCCGCTCGCCGACGCAGCCAAGGCCCATGCGCACATGGAAGCGGGCGACCACATCGGCAAGATTGTGCTGAAGATCGACTGAGTCGCTGCAGTATTTTGTAATCGTTGCAGGCGTGCGGTGGTCGAAAATGTCACGCACGGGTCAAGGCATCTGGTAAAAAGCGTTCTTTGTCCGCGCCGTGGTGAAACGTTTAATGTTCCTTGCCTTCATGACCCGACTTCGACGCCGCCGTCTGGCGTTCGCCTGCATGGTCGCCCTGATCATCGGCGTGCCGGCGAGTTGTGCCGTGCTGGAACACACCGAACGCAAGCTGCTGTTTCGCATCGAACCGGGCACCGCCGGCTGGTATCACGGATTGCCCGGCAGCGTGCAGGAACTCGACCTGCAACCGAAGAGCTTCAAGGCCGGGCAAAACATTCACGCCTGGTGGTGGCCGGCGGAGCGCGCCGATGCTCCGGCCATCCTTTATCTGCACGGCGTACGCTGGAACCTCACCGGGCAACTGTTTCGTATCGAGCAATTGCGCGCAGCAGGTTATTCGGTACTGGCCATCGACTATCGCGGCTTCGGCCAGAGTCATGGCGACCTGCCGTCGGAAAGCACGGTGTACGAAGATGCGCGGGTGGCCTGGGAACGCTTCCAGCTGTTGCAACCGGACCGGAACAAACGCCTAATCTACGGGCATTCGCTGGGGGGCGCGGTTGCCATCGATCTGGCTGCCGAACTCGGCCGCGATGCTGCCAGCCATCACACCCCACTGCCGGTGCGTGGGCTGGTCATCGAATCCACTTTCACCTCATTGGCGGATGTCGCGGCTGCCGTGGCCAACACCTCTCTTCCCGTCCGTTGGTTGCTGTCGCAGAAATTCGATTCCATCGACAAGATCGCCGAGATCCACATGCCGCTGCTGGTGGTGCACGGCCTGGCCGACGCATTCGTGCCGTCACGCTTCAGCGAGCAACTGTTCGCCGCCGCCCGACAACCGAAACGCCTGTTGCTGGTGCCCGGCGCAACGCACAACAACAGCATGGCGCTGGGCGGACAGAACTATCGCAAAGCGATTGATGCGCTGATGCAGACCCGACCTGCCGCCCGAGTGGCGGGCGCCGCGGTACAGAGGAACCCGCGCGACTCCTGACGCCCCTCCCCGCAGACCATCGGTCACCCCGAAAGGAAATTCTTGCAGCATCGGCTGGCAATCCGGCGTTCTAACGCTTTGCTGGATGGAGTCAATCCATGACGCTGCTTCGGCACACCCGGCCGCGCCGCGTCTAACTGCCTATTCGGGAGCACCCTCATGAAAATCAACCCGTACCTGATCTTCAACGGCGACTGCCGCGCGGCCTTCACGTTTTACGAGCAATGCCTGCAAGGCAAACTCGAAGCGATGATGACCTTCGGCGAAACCCCAGCCGCCGAACATGTCCCCAAAGAGCATCACAACCTGATCATCCACACCTGCCTGAAAGTCGGCGATCAGATGCTCATGGCGTCGGACACCACCCCCGACCGCCCGACCCAAGGCATGAGCGGTTGCTCGATTTCCCTGAATGTCGACAGCATCGCCGAGGCCGAGCGGGTGTTTAACGCCCTGGCCAAGGACGGTCGTGTCGACATGCCGCTGGAAGCCACCTTCTGGGCCGCGCGCTTCGGCATGCTGGTGGATCGTTTTGGCGTGTCGTGGATGGTCAATTGCGAAAGTGACAAGTGACGCTCTCATTGCACCGGACATGAAAAAGACCGACCTCTTCAGGTCGGGCTTTTTCATTCAACGCTGGGCCAGCTCGTGCCGAACGCACTGTTCGTAGTAGGTCTGCTTGACGGCCGCCGGCTTCAGCCGCGACGCGCTGTCGTAGGTCTGCTCAGTGATGCCCATGGCGGTCATGCGCATCCACGGTTGCTGGAACTTGCGCGCCTGCAAGCGCTTTCGCGCACCATAAAGAGAAATGCCCGAAAGCTTCGATTGTTGCGCACCGGCGGCAATATCCGAACCCCAGGTACACGCAAAACGATGGCTCTTGCTCAGTTCCCTGGCCTGGGCCTCCAACGCGAACAGAGCGAGGGAAAGCGTTGCTACGGTGATGACAATCGTCCGCATATAGCCCACCTAACCTTTTGAAAAAAGGCGAGTTTGCCGGGACTTGAAACATTCGGGGGCCAGCAATTTGCCGCCTGTTGCAGCCATGCTCGACCGGAGGCTCTCCACACAGATGCGCGGCTACACAGCCACCCGTCTCCCACCTCTCCCGCCCGTCAGCCGCTCGGCACTTTGTTTCGCCTCTGATTTTCCAAGGTAAATCCACCCGACGCGGAAGCCCCGACGATGAACAGAACCATTGCAGCCCTCATGCTTGGAAGTCTTTTGTCTGCCACCGCACCGCTTGCAATGGCGGGAAGCAGCGTCCCGCCAACCGGCATTCCTGGAGTCAATCAGGGAGGCACCGAATCCAAGGAAGACAAGGCCGACAAAAAGGGTGAGGAAGCCTCGGGGTCGAACTCCGGTGCAGAGACCCATGAGACAGAGAAGGATGCGCAAACATCCAGCGAATCAAAGAATGGGATGGAAGAAAAGAAACCCTGAACGACTTTGCCGCCTCTGCAGTTTTCGCAGACACAAAAAAGCCGATCTTCCGATCGGCTTGACTGTTTTACGCGCATCCCTTTTCCAAGGCCGGGATGATGGACTTCAGCGTTTGAGCTTGCGCTTGTTGCGGTATTGGTCGATCACCACCGCGACCACGATGATCAGTCCCTTGATGATGTCCTGGATGTAAGCATCGACCCCGACAAACGTGAACCCGCTGGCCATCACCCCCAGGATCAGTGCGCCGATTACCGTGCCGGTGATGCGCCCCACCCCGCCCGCCAGACTGGTACCACCGATAACTGCGGCGGCAATCGCATCCAGCTCATAGGACATGCCCATCCCGGCCTGTCCGGTGGCGGCGCGAGCCGAAGCCACCACGCCGGCCAGCCCCGCCAGCAACCCGGCGATGCTGTAGACGATGACCAGATGGCGTTTGACGTTGATGCCTGAGGTGCGCGCCGCCTGCATGTTGCCGCCGATGGCGTAGGTGTATTTGCCGTATTTGGTGTAGCGCAGCGCGATGTGGAAGATCACCGCCACCACCAGAAAAATGATCACCGGCATCGCGCCGTGGCCGATCGCCGTGTAGGAATCCGACAGCATGCTCACCGGCTGGCCTTCGGTGTAGTAACGCGCCAGGCCTCGGGCCGAAACCATCATGCCCAGCGTGGCAATGAACGGCGGAATCCCGGTGATGGCGATGATGCTGCCGTTGATCGCCCCCGCCAGCAGCCCGACACCGAGCCCGGCAATCACCGGAATCCAGACCGGCAAATCGGTCAGTGACGGGAACACCGCCCGGGCGAAATCCGAGGTCTGCGCCAGACTGGCCGCGATCATCGCCGACAACGCGAGTACCGAGCCCGACGACAGGTCGATACCGGTGGTGATGATCACCTGGGTCACGCCAATCGCCAGCAGGCCGATGATCGACACTTGCAGGATCATCAACACCAGCCGCTGGGAGTTCATCAGAAAGCTCTGATCGCGCACGATCCAGCCGAACAGTTCGAATACCAGGCCAATGCCGATCAGCACCAGGAAAATACTCAGCTCCGTCGGAAAGCGCCGGCGACTCTTGACCGGTGCCGTGGCCGGTTTGTTTTCCAGTATCGCGTTCATAACCACTCACCTTTCTATCGCATCATCGACGGCGGCCTCGGCCACCAGCGGTATCCATTAATGAACCGAGGACAGGCCCGAAGCCAGTTGCATCACCCGCTCCTGAGTCGCCTCGCTGCGGTCGAGGGTGCCCATCAGGTCGCCCTCGTGCATGACCATCACACGGTCGCTCATGCCGAGCACTTCCGGCAGCTCCGAAGAAATCATGATCACCGCCATGCCCTCGCTGGCGAGGTAGGCGATGAGCCGGTAAATCTCGGCCTTGGCGCCGACATCAATGCCGCGGGTCGGCTCGTCGAGAATCAGGATGCGCGGGTTGGTCATCAGCCAGCGGGCCAGCAAGGCCTTCTGCTGATTGCCACCCGACAGGGTGTCGATGCACTGCTCCAGCGACGGGGTTTTAACCCGCAGCTTCTTGCACATGTCCTCGCACAAGGCGCGCAAGGCCTTTTGCTGGATGAACCCGTGGCCGGCGTAATACGGCAGGACGGCCATTTCCATGTTCTCCAGCACCGAGAGACACGGGAACAGACCACTGAGCTTGCGATCCTCGGTCAACAGCGCGAAGCCCTTCTCGATCGCCATGTGCGGATCACTGATGCGCACCACCTCGCCATCGAGGCGGATCTCGCCACCGTCGCTGGGCGTGATGCCGAAGATCGCCTCAGCCACATTGGTCCGGCCCGAGCCCATCAACCCGGCGATGCCCAGGATTTCCCCGGCGTGCAGGTCGAAGGACACACCCTTGAAAATGCCATCGAGCTTGAGGTCGCGCACCGACAGCAACAGATCGCCGATCGGCTTTTCCCGCACCGGAAACAACTGGCTCAACTCGCGACCGACCATCATCGAAATCAGGCTGTCGCTGTCCATGGAATCGGCCCGCTGCAGGCCGATGTAGGCCCCGTCGCGAAACACCGCCACTTCATCGGCGATCGCGAACACTTCGTTCATTTTGTGGGTGATGTAGATGATGCCTTTGCCCTGGTTTTTCAGGTCGGCAATGATCGAGAACAGATGGGCGACTTCCTTGTCGGTGATGGCCGACGTCGGTTCGTCCATGATCAGGATGTCGGAGTCGTAAGACACGGCTTTGGCGATCTCGACCATCTGCCGCTCGGCGATACTCAGGTTGCCGACCAGTTCTTCGGGGTCAAGGTTGATCCGCAGGCGCTCCAGCAGTTTCGCCGTGCAGCGGTGCATTTCCCGGTGGTCGATCATGTGAAAGCCGTTGAGCTGCTCGCGGCCGATCCAGATGTTTTCGGCGATGCTCATGTGCGGCATCAGGTTGAGTTCCTGGTGGATCATCGCGATCCCGGCCTGAAGCGCTGCTAGCGGCGTTTCGAACACCACCGGCTTGCCCCGCAGGCGCAGCTCGCCGGCGTCTGGCTGGTAAATGCCGGCGATGATTTTCATCAGGGTAGATTTGCCCGCGCCATTCTCGCCCATGAGCGCCAGCACGGAACCGGGGCGTACCCGCAGTTGCACATCGGACAACGCCACCACACCGGGGAAACCCTTGCTGACGTTGAGGATCTCCAGCAGGTACGGCTCTTCGACAGGTAGTGCAGTGGGCGGGCTCCCCGTCACAGGGGTGCTCGAAGCAGTCGCTGAAGCGAACATGATCAGGTACTCCATCAGCAAGGTCGCGGTCGCCACCTTGCGGGCTTATTGTTGTTATTGAACGGACGGACTATTTGAACTGGTCAACGTTTTGCGGCGTGATCAGGCGGAACGGCACCCAGACCGCCGGCTCGACCGGCTCGTTCTTCGCCATTCTCACCGCGGTATCGATGGAACCGTCGGCCTGACCCTTGGCGTCCTGGAACACGGAAGCGGCCAGCGAGCCCTTCTTCACAGCGTTCAAGCCGTCCGGCGTGCCGTCGACACCCGCGATCAACACGCTGCCTTTGGCGACGCCGGCCTGTTGCAGGGCCATGGCGGCACCGATGGCCATTTCGTCGTTGTTGGAGACGACCGCGTCGAACTTGCGGCCCTGGGTCAGCCAGTCATTGACCAGCGTCATGCCCTTGTCCCGCAGCCAGACGCCGCTCTGCTCCTGCTCGACCTTGATGTCCGGGTATTTGGCCAGCACCTCTTTGACGCCCTTGGTGCGGTTGGTGGTGGAGTTGTTCGCCAGATCGCCCAGCAGAATCACGATGTCGCCCTTGCCGCCCATTTTGTCGGCGAGGTACTGCATCTGCATCTCGCCGGCTTCCAGGTCGTTGGAAGCAACGGTTACCACGCCTTTGGGCAGGTTCAGGTCATCGGGGCGGCGGTTGACGTAGACCAGCGGAATGCCGGCCTTCACTGCGGCTTCGGTGATCTTTTTGGTGGCGGCGGTATCCACCGGATTGACCACGATGGCGTCGACCTTCTGGCTGATGAAGCTTTCGACCTGGCTCAGTTGCTTGACCACGTCGCTGCGGGCGTCTTCGAACTGCAGCTTGACGCCGTCGGGATAGGACTTGGCTTTCTTGTCCATGGATTCACGCAGGTAGGTCAGCCAGGTGTCATCGAACTGGGACATGCTGACGCCGATCTTCATATCAGCCAGCACAGCGCCGCTGGCGAACATCAGGGACAAGGCCAGTGAGGCAAAGCGGGTCTTGGTCTTCATGAAAAGTCTTTCTCCACATTCTTGTTGGTTTTATGGATGAGGCATGACGATTTCAGTAAGCGGACAAGCAGTCGAAGCGTTGAAACGTATCCCGAGACAGTGAATCTGGAATCGACTTTATTGGAAAATATTTTCCATATCAACCTGTTTTAGAATTTTATTATGATTTTATTCCATGGCTTGCAAACTCGCTCAGTTCCACCACCTGATGACGCTTGAAACTCAGGCGCGCAGCGTCTAGCACGCGGGTTGTCGCCAGTGCATCACGGGCGTCAACGGGCAGTGGGCCACCGTTTTGCAACGCGATTTGTAGCTGCAAATAGAACTGACTCCAGCAGCCGCGCTCAGACGGAACCCGTTCGCGTTCCTCTCCGTGCTCGAACCAGCCCCAACGGCGGTGCTCCTCGACGCCCCAGCGCTCGCCTTCGGTTTTCGGCGAAAGCCCGGCCAGTGCCTGGGCCTCTTGCCCGTCCAGCCCCTCGACGCTGTAACAACCCAGCGTACCGCTCACCCGAAAGCGCGGGCCGGGGCTGTTCTGCAGGCAACTGCCGCCCAGGTGCGAGGTCACGCCGCTGGCGTGGGTCAGGGACATGAAGAAGCCGTGATCGAAGGTCTGGTCTTTTTCCAGGTAGTCCAGTTCGGCGTAGACCCGTGTCACCGGGCCGAACAGCAACAGCGCCTGATCGACCAGATGACTGCCAAGATCGCGCAGGAAACCACCGCCGCTGCCGTTGTGAACCGACGACGGCGAGTAACGCTCGATCCGCGACTCGAACCGGCTGACCTGGCCCAGCGCGCCGGATTCGATGAGTTTGCGCACGGTTAGAAAGTCCGAATCCCAGCGCCGGTTTTGATAGACGCTGAGCGGTACATTCTGGCGCTCGGCCATGGTGATCAGGGTTTGCGCCTGCTGCCAGTCGGCGGCGAACGGCTTGTCGCTGACCACCGCCACGCCGTGTTCGATGCCGTCGAGCACCAGTGCCGGCCGTCCTTTGAGGGGCGTCGATACCACCAGCACATCGATCCCGGCTTCCACCAACTGGCCGATGCTGTCGAAGGCCGGCACACCCGGATGCTCCGCCGCCAGCAACTGTCGGCGCTCCGCTGAACGGGTGACCACGCCGACGAACGTCGCCGCCGGCAGGCTGCTGATCAGCGGAGCATGAAAAAACCGGCCGCCATGGCCGTAACCGACAAGTCCGATGCGCATGTCTGAACTCCTTCTTATTGTTATGTCACCGCGTCTCGGGAAAACGCGGTGGTTGTGGGAGCAGCGTTAACCGTAGAACCTCGGGCGATCAGGCAGTGCAACGTTGACGATCGCTCCGCTGTTCTGCGCTTCGATGCACGCATCGGCCGCAACAGCAGCGGCGAAGCCATCCCACGCCGAAGGCCCACCGACCTGCCCTGCCCGCACGCCATCGATGAACGCCTGCAACTCGACGTCATAGGCCGCGATAAAGCGATCCTTCCAGTCCATCAAAATCGCGTTGGACAGCTTGGCCCCACTGCGCAATTGAACCTGGGACGGCTCCGGCAGTTTGGCGATGCCGGTCTCCCCCACCACTTCGCACTGGATGTCGTAGCCGTACTGGCAATTGACGAAAACCTCCACGTCGATGCGCGTGCCCTTGGCGGTTTCCAACAGCACGATCTGCGGATCCTTCAGGTGCGCGAGGGCTTTGCTGCTCTTGCGCGGGAACACCACCTGCACCGAGACGTAATCGTCGTCGAGCAACCAGCGCAGCACGTCCAGCTCATGGATCAGCGTGTCGGTGATCGCCATGTCGGTCTTGTAGTTTTCACCCACGCTCGGGTTGCGGTGCGCGCAATGCAGCATCAATGGTTCGCCGATCTGGCCGCTGTCGATCACCGACTTCAACGCGCGATAACCTTCATCGTACGGACGCATGAAACCGACCTGCACCAGCCGTTTGCCGTGGGCCACTTCGGCCTCGACAATTTTGCGGCAGCCTTCGGCGGTGACGGCCAGCGGCTTCTCGCAGAACACCGGTTTGCCCGCCGCAATCGCGGCCAGCACGAACTCTTCGTGGCTCGGGCCCCAGGAAGTGACGAGGATCGCGTCGACGTCCGGCGCCTGGATCAGCGCGTGGCCGTCGGGATAGACCTCGGCGGTCAGTTTCAGGTCAGCGACGACCTTGGCCGCCTGCTGCAGATTGATGTCGGTGACCGCCACGACCTGACTGTTGAGCAAGGTCTGGCTGCAACGACGGATGTGGTCCTGGCCGATGGCCCCGGTGCCGATGACGCCTAGCCGCAACGCTTGGGAAAGCAATGACATGAAAGGATTCCTTGTGGTTGTTCGATTCAGGGCAATCAGTAATGACGGGCCTTGGCCAGTCGTTCGTTCAGGGTTTTGGCCACCGCGTCGGTGCGGGCGCTGGTGGAGACTTGCGCCACGCCGACCCGCCACCACGACAGGTAACCGTGAATCATGGTCTTGGGCAGAACCTTGATGTCGATCAGGGTCGAGACCGTCTGCAAGCGCGCATCCGCCAGCGCCGCCTGCAGCCCTTCAACGGTGTTCACCTTGTAGGTCTTGCAGCCGTAGGCCGCCGCGCTCATGGCGAAATCCACCGGCACGAAAGCACCGTCGAGCTTGCCGGTTTGCGGGTTGCGGAAACGAAACTCGGTGGCAAAGCTGTCCATGCCGTTGCCCATCTGCAGGTTGTTGATGCAACCGAAGGTCATGTTGTCGAACAGCACCACGTTGATCTTGCGCCGCTCCTGGATCGAAGTGGCGAGTTCCGAGTGCAGCATCATGTAGGAGCCGTCGCCCACCAGCGCATAGACCTCGCGCTCGGGCTCGGCGAGCTTCACGCCCAGCGCGGCGTTCACCTCATAGCCCATGCACGAATAGCCGTACTCGACGTGATAGGTGTTCACCCCCTTGCTGCGCCAGCTGCGCTGCAAATCGCCGGGCAGGCTGCCGGCAGCGGCGACGATCACCGCATCATCGGCGAGGGTTTCATTGAGCACGCCGAGCACGCGACTTTGGGTCAGGCAGGAACCGGTCAGCTCGATGAATTCGCGCAACACCGCCGGATCGAGGTGGTCGTTGATTTCCGGGATGAAATCCCGTGCCTGGTAGTCGACCTGATACAGGCGATCCACTTCCTCATCCAGTTGCGCCTTGGCCTGACGAGGTTGATCGCCCCAGCCGGAACGGTAGTCGCCCAGCGCTTCGGCCAGCGCCGACAAACCTGTCCGGGCATCCGCCAGCAGTTGCACGCCGTCGAGTTTCAGGGCATCGCACGGGCTGATGTTGAGGTTGAGAAATTGCACGTCAGGGTGCTGGAACAAGGATTTCGACGCGGTGGTGAAATCGCTGTAACGAGTGCCGACACCGATGATCAGATCTGCGTCCTTGGCCAGCAGGTTCGCCGCCAGGCAACCGGTTTCGCCAATGCCGCCGACGTTCAGCGGATGGCTGGACACCAGCGCGCTTTTGCCGGCCTGGGTTTCGGCGAAGGGAATATCGAAGCGCTCGGCAAACGCCTGCAACGCCGCATTGGCGCCCGAGTATTTGACGCCGCCACCACAGATGATCAGCGGTTTGCGCTTGCCTTTGAACAGTGCCACGGCATCGCCGAGCATCGCTTCAGTGGCCGGACGACGCTCGATGCGATGCACGCGTTTTTGCAGGAAGTAATCGGGATAATCGTAGGCCTCGGCCTGCACGTCCTGCGGCAAGGCCAGGGTCACGGCGCCGGTTTCGGCGGGGTCGGTGAGCACGCGCATGGCGTGGATCGCTGCGGTCATCAATTGTTCGGGACGGTTGATGCGATCCCAGTATTTGCTCACGGCCTTGAACGCATCGTTGGTGCTGATGCTCAGGTCGTGGAACTGCTCGATCTGTTGCAACACCGGGTCCGGTTGACGGCAGGCATAGACATCACCCGGCAACAGCAGCAAGGGAATCCGGTTGGCGGTCGCGGTGGCGGCAGCGGTCAGCATGTTCGCCGCGCCCGGCCCCACGGACGAGGTGCAGGCGTAGATCTTGCGCCGCAGATGCTGCTTGGCGAAACCGATTGCCGCATGGGCCATGCCTTGTTCGTTGCGGCCCTGATGGACGATCAGGTCACCGCTGTCCTGCTCCAGTGCCTGCCCCAGGCCCAGCACGTTGCCGTGGCCGAAAATGGTAAAGATTCCGGCGACGAACTTGCTCTGAACGCCATCGACCTCGATGTACTGGTTATCGAGGAATTTCACCAGGGCCTGGGCCATGGTCAGTCTTGTTGTGGTCATAACCGCACCTTTCAAATTCAGATCCGATCCCTGCGAGGGGCACTGTCAACTCAGGGATTTGCTCAGGTGGTCCATACTCGCGCCGATCGCCGTCTGAATATCCGCCAGGCCATGGACGCTATCGGCAAACGGTTCAAACGACAGATAGCCGCTGTAGCCGCCAGCGAGCAGGCTGTTGATTTGCGCCGCGTTGCCGAGAATGTCGTCCGCGCCCACCAGCACCCGGTGGCCATCGCCAAGGGCTGCCAGCGGCGCCTCGGTCTCCTCGACACCGGAGATGTGCACCAGCCCGGTCAGCTCAGGGAAAAACTCCTGCTCACCGGCCAAATGGTGATGAAAGGTGTCGTGCACCAGACGGAACACATCCAGCCCGCCGACTGACTTGATCGCCTCCACCGCCGTGCGTTTGCGGCGCAGCGAGCAGGCTTTGAAACCCAGCGGCTCGATGAAACCCAGCAGGCCGTGATCGCGCAGGATCGGCGCCAGCTCGCTCAACGCGGTGCGCAGGCCCGCCGCACGTTCGGCGACGCTGCGCGGATCGGCGCGATCGTTCAACGGGCACATCACCAGCCCCCGCGCACCACAATCGCGGGCATAGGCCGCCAGCTTCAAGGCCTGCGCGCGGCGCTCGTCATTCCATACGTCAAACGGATACAACGCGTTGATCGACAGCACGCTGATGCCGTGGCCCGTGCACAACTCACGCACGTATTCGGGCGCGGTGCCGTCCTCGATCTCGATGCCTTTGAGGTCGTTGCGGATCTCGATGGCATCGGCCTTGAGAGTCACCGCCAACTCGATGAACGCCGGCAGGGACAAACGTGGAGCGACCATTCGGTTCAGGGCAAAACGCAGTGGAGTACTCATTCTTGTTGTTCTCCGCGCAAATAATTTATTTGGCCGTCGGCATGCTGAATTCCGGGCCCTTGGCAATGCTGTCGGGCCAGCGCTGCATCACGCTTTTGTAGCGACTGTAGAAACGAATGCCTTCTTCCCCGTAGGCGTGGTGATCGCCGAACAGCGAGCGCTTCCAGCCTCCGAACGAATGCCAGGCCATGGGCACCGGAATCGGCACGTTGATGCCGACCATCCCGACTTTGATGCTGCGGGCGAAGGCGCGGGCGATCCCGCCATCGCTGGTGAAGCACGACACGCCGTTGCCGAATTCATGAGCGTTGATCAACGCCACGGCACTGGCGAAATCCGGCACGCGCACGATGCCCAGCACCGGGCCGAAGATTTCCTGCTGATAGATGCTCATGTCGGTGGTGACGTGATCGAACAGCGTCGCGCCGACGAAAAAGCCCGCCTCGGCCCCCGGCACCTTGAAGTGGCGGCCGTCGACAATCAGCTGCGCGCCCTGTGCCACGCCCTGATCGATAAAGCCTTCCACCCTGGCCTTGTGTTCGGCGGTGACCAGCGGCCCCATGTCGCTGTCGCCTTGCAGACCGTTGCCGACTTTCAACTGATCGATGCGCGGCAACAGTTTGGCGATCAACTGATCGCCGACTTCACCGACCGCGACCGCAATCGAAATCGCCATGCAGCGCTCACCGGCCGAACCGTAAGCCGCGCCGATCAAGGCATCCGCCGCCTGATCCAGGTCTGCGTCGGGCATGACGATCATGTGATTCTTCGCGCCGCCCAGCGCCTGCACCCGCTTGCCGCGCGCGGTGGCCTGCTGGTGGATGTACTCGGCAATCGGCGTCGAACCGACAAACGAAATAGCCTCGATGTCCGGGTGCTGCAGCAAGGCGTCGACCGCCGTCTTGTCGCCCTGAACCACGTTGAACACGCCGTCCGGCAAACCGGCTTCGGTCAACAGCCGAGCCATCAGCAAACTGGCGGACGGATCGCGCTCGGACGGTTTGAGGATGAAGCAGTTGCCGGTGACCAGCGCCAGCGGAATCATCCACAGCGGCACCATCACCGGGAAGTTGAACGGCGTGACCCCGGCGCAGACGCCGAGTGGCTGACGCAGGTTCCAGTTGTCGATGCCGCCGCCGATGTTGTCGCTGAACTCGGTCTTCAACAGGTTCGGCGCACCGCAGGCGAATTCGACAATTTCGATGCCTCGGGTGACTTCGCCTCTGGCGTCGGAAAACACCTTGCCGTGTTCGCGGCTGATGATTTCAGCCAGTTCGTCGTGATGACGATCGAGCAATTCCTTGAACTTGAACATCACCCGCGAACGGCGCAGGGACGATTGCTCGGACCAGGCGGGAAATGCCTTCAGCGCCGAAGCGACGGCAGCGTCCACGGTCTCCTGGCTGGCCAACCCGACCCGCGCCTGAACGCCGCCGGTGGCCGGATTGAAGACATCGCTGAATCGTTCGCTACCGCTGTCCTGCACCTGACCATCGATGTAATGGCCTATGACCGGGGCGTCGCTCATTGTTCTTGTTCTCCGTGCGAAAGTTGGAATTCAGAGATCCAGCAGCCAGCTGTGCTGCGGATCGTTATGGAACTGCCAGACGCGTTTCGGCCCGGCCATCACGTTCAGGTAGTAGGACTCGTAGCCATACGGCACGCTGACCGGGTGATAGCCCTTGGGCACGACGACGAGGTCGCTGTTTTCCACGGCCATGGCCTGATCGATGCTGCGGTCGTCGGTGTAGACCCGCTGGAACACGAAGCCCTGGGGCGGGTTGATCTGGTGGTAGTAGGTTTCTTCGAGAAAGCTCTGGTGCGGCAGGTCGTCGGTGTCGTGTTTGTGCGGCGGATAGCTCGACGAGTGCCCCGACGGCGTACGGACTTCCACCACCAGCAGCGAATGGGCCGGCTCGCTGTCCGGCAGGATGTCGCAGACATAACGGGTGTTGGCGCCCTTGCCGCGCACGCTGCGCTTCATGGTTTCAGGCCTGATCAGGCGCGGGTCGAGATTTGTGGTGGTCGTACCGGGCGCGGCGCAAACCGCTACTTGCGCATCACTCAATGCCACCACCTGCGCCTGACTGCCGGGTGGCAGGTACGCGGCGAACGGGGATTTGTCTTCGAACACCGACTGGCGATCACCGAGGTTGTCCCAGTTGAATGCCCCCTGCCCCGGCGCTTCGCCGTGGATGCCGACCCGACCGCTGAGCAGCACCAGGCACAACTCTTTGTCACCCGCTGCGACTGGCAAGGTTTCACCCAGGCTCAATCGGTAGGCGGCGAAACCCACGTATTGCAGTTCACCTTCAGCCAGCTCGACCATGGTCCGGCCACGGGCATTGCTTTTGACCAGCAGGCTCATCGCGCAGTCCTCTCGTCGAGCAACGCACGCAAGGTGTCGAAGCCTTTTTTCGCGTAGACATAACTCGGCGCCACTGCTGGATCCTGCTCGGCCTCGACCACCAGCCAGCCGTGGTAGTCGGCCGCCAGCAGCACGTCCAGCAACTCGGCGAAGTCGATGTCACCATCCCCTGGCACGGTGAAGGTGCCGTTGATGATGCAGTCGGGGAAGCTCCACAGGTTGTTGCGCGCCAGTTGCACCACCGGTTTGCGCACGTCCTTGAAATGCACGTGGCAGATGCGCGACAGGTGTTTGTGCAGCACCTGCAAGGGCTCGCCGCCGCCCATGTAGCAATGGCCCGAATCGAACAACAGCCCGACTTCATTACCGGTCAACGCCATCAGGGTGTCGATGTCCGACGGCGATTCGACGTAGGCGCCCATATGGTGGTGATACGCCAAACGCACGCCTTGGGACAGAGTGAAGCGCGCCAGTTCGGTCAGCTTGTCGGCGTATTGCTGCCACGCCTGCTCGGTGTGAAAACGCGGGCGCTCGACCAGCGGAATTCGCTGGCCCTGAATGGAGTCGGCCACTTCACCGTAAACCAGCACGTTCGCGCCGTTCTTCGCCAGCAGCTCGACATGGCTGGCAATCGCGTCGATTTCCTCGGCCACCGAACGCCGCGCCAGGCGACTGGAATACCAGCCGGACACCAGCGCCAGGTCATACGGACGCAGCACGTCGCCAACGCCTTTGGCGTCCTTGGGAAACTTGCCGTTGAGTTCGAAGCCTTCATAACCGATGGCCTTGCCTTCGCTGAGGGCGGTGCTCAGCGGTGTTTCACCGCCGAGGGACGGCAGGTCGTCGTTGCTCCAGGAAATCGGGTTGATGCCAATTCGGATAGCGGGCATGGCTGCACCTTTTATTGTTATTTCTAGAATGTTCAACCGCGGCTCAGGCCCGGGCCGTACGCCAGGCATCGATCAGTTCGACAAAGGTGCTCTGTACCTGGCGGATCAGCGTCTCGTCGTCGATTTCCCCGGCCAGCCAGGCGCGGCTCGGCTCCTGGAAAATCGTCCGGCCCACGGCGAACCCGCGGCAGGTCTGGCTCTGACTGGCCTGTTGAAAGCCTTCGGCCAACGCTGACGCCGGGGCATTCAGGCCCAGAAGCACCACGCCTCGGCAATAGGGATCGCGTGCCTGGATCAGTTCGTCGAGCTGTTGCCATTCCTCGGCGCTTTGCGCTTCGATCTTCCACCACGCCGGATAGATGCCCAGGTTGTAGAGGCGTTTGAGCGCGCGATACAACACGTCGGGATGCGGTGAGGGGTGATCCTTGGGCGGGATGATTTCCAGCAGCAGTTCGTGACCGCTGACTTGTGACGCCTGATACAGCGCCTTGATCTGCGCTTCCTGCTCCAGCCGCAGCATCGGTTCGTCGTCCGGGTGGAATTGCACCAGGCATTTGATGATTTGTTCTTGCGGCCAGGCGATCAGGTTGCTGCCGATCGAGCGCCCGTGTTCGAAGGCCAGCGGCCGCGAACCCTGCACCTCGACCGGCCGCGCCACCCACCAGCCACGGCCGGTCGCGGCGTTCAGCGAGTCCTGGCCGAAACGCTGATCCGCCAGCAGCCCGACATCGGCTTCGATGCCCTGCTCGCGCAAATCGCTTTCGACCCGCTCCACGGCCTTGATGAACAGTTGCTTGAGTTCGCCGATGGCGCCGAGGTCGCGTCCGCCCTTCTGGGCCAGTTCCACCAATTGCCCGCGATGGTCGAAGGCAAAGATGAACAATTGCTTCCACTGTTTGCGCGGCACACTGACCTGATGCAGGCGTTGCAGGGTGACGTCCTGATCCGGACGGGTAATCGGCACCGGGCTGCTGAACAGGTAATCCAGTTCGGCACGGGTCGGCATCGCCGGCGCGCAGGCATGACGCGACACCACCAGTCCACCGCAGGCATTGGCCAACTGGCAGCAACGCTCGTCGCTTGCGTCCTCCAGCCAACCGCTGAGGAAACCCGACATGAACGCATCGCCGGCGCCCAGCACGTTCAGCACTTCGACTCGCACGCCGGGATAAATCGCGCCGTCTTCAAGACGTTGTGGAATCTCCCCGTGGATCACTGTGCAACCTTGCGGGCCGAGCTTGACCACCAGGGTTGCCGCGCTCAATCGTCGGACATTGCGCAGCGCGGTGAGCAAATCCTCTGAACCGCCGGCCATCAGAAACTCTTCCTCCGTCCCGACCACAAGGTCGAAGCGCGGGAGGATTTGTTGCACATGTTGGGTGACGTTCTGATCGGCAACGAAACGGGTTTCGCCGTCCGCCTTGCCGGCGAGCCCCCACAGGACCGGACGGTAGTCGATGTCCAGCACCCGTTTGACGTTGTGCTTTTCGGCGTAGTCCAGCGCCTGGGTGCTCGCCTTGTAGACGCCGTCGGTGGAGAAATGGGTGCCGGTGATCAGCAAGGCTTTGCTGGAGGCGATAAAGGCTTCGCTGATGTCTTCGGCCCGCAACGCCATGTCGGCGCAATTTTCACGGTAGAAAACCAGGGGAAAGGTTTCCCGATCCTTGAGACCGAGCAGCACCATGGCGGTCAGACGCTCCGGATCGACCTTGATGCCGCTGACATCACAGCCTTCACGGGCCAGCGACTCGATCAGGAAACGCCCCATGTGATCGTCGCCGGTCCGGCTCAGCATCGCCGACCTGAGCCCCAGCCGGGCGGTGCCGAACGCGATGTTGGCGGAGGAGCCGCCGAGGTATTTGGCGAAGCTGCTCACATCCTCCAGCCGTGCCCCGACTTGCTGCGCATAGAGGTCGACGCCGAGGCGTCCGAGGCAAATCAGATCCAATTGACGTCCACTGGCAAAACGAGTCTGGCCCATGCTGGCTCCTGTTATTTTTATCAGCCTGTACCCAACGCGGTGACCGCGCCGGACACTCTTGGTGGATGCAGACTAAAACGAGCCGGATCGAACAATCAATAAATATTCCAATTATTTTTCATGTGGAATATTTTTTCCAATAAACTTCAGTGCAGGCGCTCCAGAGGCAGTGCATCGTTTCAGCAGGCATCGCGCTGGCGCAAGCCCAAGATTTTGTCGGGGCCGAGCCTGTAGACTGCGCACAGCCAAACTATTGTCAGGGGACGAGACGTAACCGTTCCTATAAGAACAAGCCAGAAGGATTATTTATGTCCCGCACCGATCAGCCGGCTACCGCCGAGAGCACGCCCGAGAGCGATCTTGCCAGCCCCCCGATCAATGCCGAGCGTCTGCTGCAGCTCATCACCACTGAATACGAAAGCCTGCCGCGCCAGCTCAAACGCATCGCCAGTTACATGAGCCAGCAAAGCGACCGGATCATGGTCGACCGCATCAGCGACATCGCCCGCGAGTGCGAAGTGCATCCGTCGGCCATCGTGCGGTTTTCCCAGCGTTTCGGTTTCAGCGGATTCAGTGAAATGCAGGCGCTGTTCCGCGAGGCGTATACCCACAAAGCCACGCCGGTACAGAACTACCAGCAGCGCATTCGCAGCATGATCGCCAACAAGTCGCAGAAAGCCAGCGGCGGCGACCTGGCCCGCGAGTGCATCGACGCCACCCTGTCGGGCATCGAACGCCTGGGCCAGGAACTGGATGACCAGGCCTTCGAAAAAGCCGTGGATCTGGTGGTCAATGCCGACAATATCTACGTGGTCGGCGTGCGCCGCTCGTTCGCGGTGGCTGATTATCTGGTCTACAACCTGCAACATACCAACAAGCGCATCCACCTGGTCTCGGGCCTCGGCGGCAGCTATCGCGAGCAGATGCGCAGCGTGCGTGCCAATGACCTGGTGATCGCCATCAGCTTCACGCCGTATGGCAAGGAAACCCAGCACTGCCTGCGCATCGCCCAACACCATCAGGCGAAAACCCTGATCATCACTGACAGCAATCTCTCGCCCTTGGCCAAACGCGCCAACACCCTGCTACTGGTCAACGAAGGCAGTTCGTTTGCGTTCCGTTCTCTGAGTGCGACCTTGTGCCTGTGCCAGGCGCTGTTTATCGCCGTGGCCTATCGACTGGAGTTGAAGGTGGACGAGATTCACGAGCAAGTCGGGTTCGAGGACTGACCGGAACACCGTCATCCCCGCAAACGCGCAATTCAAAATATTTATTCCATTATTTGAACGCAGGGAATATTTATTCTATAAACAGGATCTCTGAAAACAAGAACTCAAAGGATCCTGTCATGCGTGAACTCGGAATCGGCCTTATCGGCACGGGCTTCATGGGGCGCGCCCACGCCCTGGCCTTTCGCAATGTCGGCGGGGCATTCGAACTGCCCTTCACCCTTCGCCTGGCCGCCCTGGCTGACGCCGATCCCGCACGCGCACAAGCCTGCGCCACCGCCTGGGGTTTTGAGCAGGCCCATGGCGACTGGCAGCGATTGATCGATGACCCCAAGGTCAACCTCATCGCCATCACCACACCCAATCACCTGCACTACCCGATGGCCATGGCCGCTCTTGCTGCCGGCAAACCGGTTTACTGCGAAAAGCCATTGGCGGTGAATCTTGAACAAGCTCATGCCATGCACGTGGCGGCGAAGCATGCCGGCGTCGTCACCCGGGTCGGCTACAACTACCAACACAACCCGCTCATCGGCCTGGCACGCGAGCTGATCCTGAGTGGCGAACTCGGCGAGATCATCAGCTTTCAAGGTGAATTCAGCGAAGATTTCATGGCGGATCCAGCCTCCCCCTGGTCGTGGCGCTGCGAACCCGAACATGCCGGTGGAGCCCTGGCAGATCTGGGCAGTCACCTGCTCGCCATGGCGCGCTATCTAATGGGTGATGTCGAAGCGGTGTGTGCCGACTCCCAGACCGTCCATGGCCAACGCCCGGCCACAACCGGCAGCCAGGAACAACGCCGCATTGCGGTCGACGATCAGGCCCATGCGCTGTTGCGCTTCGCCAGCGGCGCATGCGGCACCTTCAGCAGCAGTTGGCTCAAGCATGGCTACAAGAATCATCTGAGCTTCGAAATCAGCGGCACCCGAGGCACCCTGGCGTTCGATCAGGAGCGTTTGAACGAGCTACGCCTGTGTCGCGCCGGCCAGGGTGGTTTCCAGCGTTTACTCGCAGGACCGGACTTGCCCGGCTACGCAGCATTCAGCCCGGCGCCGGGACATCAGCTGGGTTACAACGAGCTGAAAACGCTGGAAGCGCATGAGCTGATCATGGCGTTGGCCGGGAACGGGCAGACCGGGACTGATTTTGAAGAGGCATTTGAAGTTGAGAGGCTGGCGACGGCGATTCGGGTCGCGGCTGAGGAGCGGCGCTGGGTGTCTGTCCGTGAGATCACTGGCTAGTTTTGTGTGGGCACAAAAAAGCCGATCGGGGATGATCGGCTTGAGTGTCTGAATTTACTGAAGAGGAAACTGGGATCCCCTGCAAAAGTCCCTGCGCATGAAAAAGCCCAACTCGCTAAAGTTGGGCTAAGTCATTGAATTATATGGTCGGGACGGAGTGATTCGAACACTCGACCCCTAGCACCCCATGCTAGTGCGCTACCGGACTGCGCTACGCCCCGACTAGGTTTGAAACTCGTTCTCCATCTCGAAGAACGCTCAAGAATATATCGCAAGCTTTTGAAAACTGAAAGTATTTAAAAGCAGGAAATTATTTCTTGAGAACCACCAGAACATCTTCGAGCTCGGCGATCATCTGGCGGATCATTTGCTTGTATTGGGTGGTGTCGTCTTTGGCTTCATCGCCGGACAGGCGCAGGCGCGCGCCGCCGATGGTGAACCCCTGATCGTAAAGGAGCGCGCGGATCTGCCGGATCATCAGCACGTCCTGGCGCTGATAATACCGGCGGTTTCCGCGGCGTTTGACGGGGTTGAGTTGAGGAAACTCCTGCTCCCAGTAGCGCAGCACGTGTGGTTTTACCGCACACAGCTCGCTGACTTCACCGATGGTGAAGTAGCGTTTGCCCGGGATGACGGGTAGTTCGTCGTTATGACTTGGTTCCAGCATAAGCCTCAACTCGGGCCTTCAACTTCTGCCCTGGACGAAAGGTGACCACACGGCGAGCCGTGATCGGGATTTCTTCCCCCGTTTTCGGGTTGCGGCCAGGCCGCTGGCGTTTGTCCCGAAGGTCGAAATTGCCGAAACCCGACAATTTGACCTGCTCGTTGTCTTCAAGAGCGTGCCTGATTTCCTCGAAAAACAGTTCAACCAATTCCTTGGCTTCCCGCTTGTTCAGGCCCAGCTCTTCATACAGACGTTCCGCCATCTCAGCTTTCGTCAAAGCCCCCATACGTCACTTCCTTAACGTGGCGTTCAACCTTTGTTCGAGCGAGGTGAGGATATTTTGCGTCGTCGAATTCACCTCATCGTCATTAAGAGTGCGCGATGGATGCTGCCAGGTCAAGCCGACTGCGAGGCTTTTTCTATCAGGATCAATGCCTTTACCCTGATACACGTCAAATAGCCTGAGGTCTGTCAGCCATTCGCCTGCATTTTCACGGATTACGTCCAGTACAGCCGAGGCTGCAACGTCTTTGTGCGCAATCAGTGCCAGGTCACGACGCACTTCAGGAAAGCGCGACAACTCGTGGAATTTCGGCATTTTACCCAGAGCGACTTCAGCCAGAACCAGCTCGAAGACGAATACCGGACGGTCGAGACCCAGGGATTTCGACAGCTCAGGGTGAATCGCGCCGATAAAGCCGACTTCACGCCCTTCCCGCTCGATGCGTGCGGTCTGGCCTGGATGCAGCGCAGGGTGTTTGCCCGGTGCAAAAGTGAACTGATCCAGCGCACCGGCAAAGCCCAGCACTGCTTCTACGTCAGCCTTGACGTCGAAGAAGTCGACGGTATCGCGACCTTGCGCCCAGCCTTCCGGCAGACGGCTGCCGCATACCACACCGGCGATCATCGGCTCTTGCTTCAGACCTTCCAGCTGACCGACGAAGCGCAGACCACTCTCGAACAGACGAACACGATCCTGCTGACGATTGAGGTTGTGCTGCAACGCCTTGACCAGACCCGGCCACAGCGACGAACGCATGGCGGCCATGTCATTGGAGATCGGGTTCGCCAACAGCAGCGGTTCGACGCCCGGGTTGAACAGCTCGAATTGCTTCGGATCGATGAAGCTGTAAGTGATCGCTTCCTGATAACCGCGAGCAACCAGCAGACGACGCAGCTCCGGCAGATCGCTGCGCGCTTCGGCCTTGGCCTGTGGCGCCAGACGAGCTTGCGGGTAACGAACCGGCAGGCGGTTGTAACCATACAGACGTGCCAGCTCTTCGATCAGATCGACTTCCAGGCTGATATCGAAGCGATGGCTCGGCACTTCTACGCGCCACTGCCCTGCTCCGTCGGCGGAAACCTTCAGACCCAAAGCGTTGAGCAGACGCTCGACTTCGGCCGAATCCATTTCCATACCCAGCATCTGGGTGATGCGCTGAGCACGCAGGGTGATCGGCGCGATCGACGGCAGGTGCTGCTCGCTGACGGTCTCGATGATCGGGCCGGCTTCGCCGCCGGTGATTTCCAGCAGCAGGCCAGTGGCGCGCTCCATGGCTTCACGAGCCAGTTGCCAGTCCACGCCACGCTCGTAGCGGTGCGAAGCGTCGGTGTGCAGACCGTAGGAACGAGCCTTGCCCGCGACAGCGATCTGGTCGAAGAACGCACTTTCAAGGAATACGTCGCGAGTGGTCGCGGAAACACCGCTGTGCTCGCCACCCATCACGCCGGCAATGGCCAAAGCGCGAGTGTGGTCGGCGATCACCAGCGTATCGCTGCGCAGGCTGACTTCCTGACCGTCGAGCAGTACGAGCTTCTCGCCCTCTTCCGCCATGCGCACACGGATGCCGCCATTGATTTCGGCGAGATCGAAGGCGTGCAGCGGCTGGCCCAGCTCGAGCATCACGTAGTTAGTGATGTCGACGGCGGCGTCGATGCTGCGGACTTCGGCGCGACGCAGACGCTCAACCATCCACAGCGGCGTCGGCCTGGACAGGTCAACGTTACGGATGACACGGCCCAGGTAACGCGGGCAGGCAGCAGGTGCCAGGACTTCTACCGAGCGCACTTCATCGTGCACAGCCGGAACGGTCATCACTACCGGGCGAGTGACCGGAGCGTCGTACAGCGCGCCGACTTCACGGGCCAGACCGGCCAGGGACAGGCAGTCGCCGCGGTTCGGAGTCAGATCGACTTCGATGCTGGCGTCTTCCAGGTCCAGATAAACACGGAAATCTTCACCTACCGGCGCATCGGCCGGCAGCTCCATCAGACCGTCATTGCCTTCACCGACCTGCAGCTCGGATTGCGAGCACAGCATGCCGTTGGACTCGACGCCGCGCAGCTTGGCCTTCTTGATCTTGAAGTCGCCCGGCAGCTCGGCACCGATCATCGCGAACGGAATCTTCAGGCCCGGACGCACGTTTGGCGCACCGCACACGACCTGGAAAGTTTCCGCGCCGTTGCTGACCTGGCATACGCGCAATTTGTCGGCATCGGGGTGCTGCTCGGTGCTCAGCACCTCGCCCACGACCACGCCACTGAAAACACCGGCGGCCGGCGTAACGCTATCGACCTCAAGACCGGCCATCGACAGACGTGCAACCAGCGCGTCGCGATCTACCTGCGGGCTGACCCAGCCACGCAGCCATTGTTCACTGAATTTCATCCTGCTCTCCTAAGAATTCGTTACGACTAGCGAAATTGCGCGAGGAACCGCAAGTCGTTGTCGAAGAACAGACGCAAGTCGTTCACGCCGTAACGCAGCATGGCCAGACGCTCAACGCCCATGCCGAAGGCAAAGCCCGAGAACTCTTCCGGATCGATCCCGGACATGCGCAGCACGTTCGGATGAACCATGCCGCAGCCCATCACTTCCAGCCAGCCAGTCTGTTTGCAGACACGGCAGCCTTTACCGCTGCACATGACGCATTCCATGTCGACTTCGGCGGAAGGCTCGGTGAACGGGAAGTACGAAGGACGGAAACGCACGGCCAGTTCTTTTTCGAAGAACACCCGCAGGAACTCTTCGATCGTGCCTTTGAGGTCGGCGAAGTTGATATCGCGATCGACCAGCAGGCCTTCGACCTGGTGGAACATCGGCGAATGGGTGATATCGGAGTCGCTGCGGTACACACGGCCTGGGCAGACGATGCGGATCGGCGGCTTTTTCGATTCCATGGTGCGGACCTGTACCGGCGAGGTATGGGTGCGCAGCAACATGTTGGCGTTGAAATAGAAGGTGTCATGCATCGACCGGGCCGGGTGGTGGCCTGGGATGTTGAGCGCCTCGAAGTTGTGATAGTCGTCTTCGACCTCAGGGCCTTCGGCAATGCCGTAGCCGATATGAGTGAAGAACTGTTCGATACGTTCCAGAGTCCGGGTTACCGGATGCAGACCACCGGAGGTCTGACCACGGCCCGGCAGGGTCACGTCAATGGATTCGGCAGACAGTTTGGCAGCCAGTTCGGCTTCCTCAAACAGAGCCATGCGCGCATTGAGAACGCCTGTAACACGTTCCTTGGCAACGTTGATCAGGGCGCCGACCTGCGGACGCTCTTCTGCCGGCAAATTCCCCAGGGTCTTCATCACCTGAGTCAATTCACCCTTTTTGCCAAGGTATTGAACCCGGATTTGCTCCAGGGCATTGATATCTTCAGCGCTTTGCACAGCCTCTAGTGCTTGAGAGACCAGCGCATCCAGGTTTTCCATGTACAGACTCCAGATACAAAATAGGGGAAGAGCTTGAAGGCTCTTCCCCTATTTAAGACGTTTACCACCTGGCCCCACGGAGGTGGGGCCGGGTGATTGTCGGGGGTACTTAAGCCAAGGTGGCTTTAGCTTTCTCGACAATCGCAGCAAACACCGCTTTTTCGTTCACTGCCAGATCAGCCAGAACCTTACGGTCGATCTCGATGGACGCTTTTTTCAGGCCAGCGATGAAACGGCTGTAGGACAGACCGTTAACACGAGCACCAGCGTTGATACGAGCGATCCACAGAGCGCGGAACTGACGTTTTTTCTGACGACGGTCACGGTAGGCGTATTGGCCTGCCTTGATTACCGCTTGCTTGGCAACACGGAATACGCGGGAGCGTGCGCCGTAGTAGCCTTTAGCAAGTTTCAGAATTTTTTTGTGACGTTTACGGGCAATGACGCCACGCTTTACACGAGCCATGAGTTACTTCCTCTATTCTTGATCCAAAAATTAACGAAGGCGCAGCATGCGCTCGACTTTTGCCACGTCAGACGGATGCAGCAAGCTGCTACCGCGCAGTTGACGCTTACGCTTGGTCGACATTTTGGTCAGGATGTGGCTCTTGAAAGCGTGCTTGTGCTTGATACCGTTAGCAGTTTTCAGAAACCGCTTAGCAGCACCACTTTTGGTTTTCATCTTTGGCATGTTCGGATACTCCGCATTCAGTTGATAAACATAATCAGAAGGCCTGCCGTGCCCTGTTGATTACTTCTTCTTTTTCGGGGCGATGACCATGATCAGCTGGCGTCCTTCCATCTTAGGATGCTGTTCGACCGAACCGTACTCGAGCAGGTCAGCTTCAACCCGCTTGAGGAGTTCCATCCCCAACTCCTGGTGGGCCATCTCACGGCCGCGGAATCGCAAGGATACCTTGGCCCTGTCCCCGTCACTCAGGAAACGTACCAGGTTGCGCAGTTTTACCTGGTAATCCCCTTCCTCCGTCCCTGGACGAAACTTGATTTCTTTTACCTGAATCTGCTTCTGGTTTTTCTTCGCCGCAGCAATCTGCTTCTTCTTTTCGAAGATCGATTTGCCGTAGTCCATCACCCGGCAAACCGGTGGGACTGCGTCTGCAGAGATTTCTACCAGATCAAGCTTTGCTTCTTCAGCAATACGAAGCGCTTCATCAATCGAGACGATGCCAATCTGCTCGCCATCAGCGCCAATTAACCGAACCTCGCGTGCCGAGATATTCTCGTTGATCGGGGCTTTCGGTGCAGCTCGTTTATCTTGTCTCATTTCACGCTTAATAATAATTACTCCGAATCTGGGCGACCACGCCGGGAAACCGCTTGCGCGAGAAACTCAGCGAACTGGGCGACGGGCATCGAGCCCAGGTCAGCACCTTCACGAGTACGCACAGCGACAGTCTGCATCTCGACTTCCTTATCCCCAATAACCAAGAGATATGGAACCTTGAGCAAAGTATGCTCGCGGATTTTAAAGCCGATCTTTTCATTTCTCAAGTCGGACTTGGCACGAAACCCGCTTTCGTTGAGAGTTTTTTCGACCTGAGCGACGAAATCTGCCTGTTTATCAGTGATATTCATGATCACTGCCTGGGTTGGCGCCAGCCACGCAGGGAATGCACCTTCGTAGTGCTCGATCAGAATCCCGACGAAACGCTCGAACGAACCGAGTATCGCACGGTGCAACATCACCGGATGCTTGCGGCTGTTGTCTTCGGAGACGTATTCGGCCCCCAGACGCACAGGCAGGTTGAAATCGAGCTGCAAGGTACCACACTGCCACACGCGGCCGAGGCAATCTTTCAGCGAGAATTCAATCTTCGGACCGTAGAACGCACCCTCACCCGGCTGCAGATCGTACGGCAGGCCAGCGCTATCAAGGGCTGCAGCCAGGGCTGCTTCGGCGCGATCCCACAGCTCGTCGGAACCGACGCGCTTTTCCGGACGAGTGGACAGCTTCATCTCGACATCGGTAAAGCCGAAGTCGCGGTAAACATCCATGGTCAGCTTGATGAACGCCGCGGATTCAGCCTGCATCTGCTCTTCGGTGCAGAAGATGTGGGCGTCGTCCTGAGTGAACGCACGCACACGCATGATGCCGTGCAGCGCACCCGACGGCTCGTTACGGTGGCAGGCACCGAACTCAGCCAGACGCATCGGCAGCTCACGGTAGCTCTTCAGGCCCTGGTTGAACACTTGCACGTGGCAAGGGCAGTTCATCGGCTTGATGGCGTAGTCGCGGCTTTCCGACTCAGTGGTGAACATGTTGTCGGCGTAGTTGGCCCAGTGCCCGGATTTCTCCCACAGGCTGCGGTCAACGACTTGCGGCGTCTTGATCTCGAGATAGCCGTTGTCGCGCTGCACCTTGCGCATGTACTGCTCGAGTACCTGGTACAGCGTCCAGCCATTCGGGTGCCAGAACACCATGCCCGGCGCTTCTTCCTGAGTGTGAAACAGGCCCAGGCGCTTGCCGATCTTACGGTGATCGCGCTTTTCAGCTTCTTCGATACGCTGGATGTAAGCAGCCAGTTGCTTCTTGTCCGCCCACGCGGTGCCGTAAACGCGCTGCAATTGCTCGTTCTTGGCATCACCGCGCCAGTAGGCACCGGACAGCTTGGTCAGCTTGAAAGATTTCAGGAAGCGGGTGTTCGGCACGTGCGGACCGCGGCACATGTCGACGTATTCTTCGTGATAGTACAGGCCCATGGCCTGCTCGTTCGGCATGTCTTCGACCAGACGCAGCTTGTAGTCTTCGCCACGGGCCTTGAACACTTCGATCACTTCGGCACGCGGAGTGACTTTCTTGATGACGTCATATTCTGTATCGATCAGCTGTTGCATGCGCTGTTCGATGGCCGCCATGTCGTCCGGAGTAAAAGGACGCTCGAAGGCGATGTCGTAATAGAAGCCTTCGTCGATAACCGGCCCGATGACCATTTTTGCAGTCGGATACAACTGTTTGACCGCATGGCCGACCAGGTGGGCGCAAGAGTGGCGAATGATCTCCAGCCCCTCTTCATCCTTTGGCGTGATGATTTGCAGCGTCGCGTCGCTGTCGATGATGTCGCAGGCGTCGACCAGCTTGCCGTTGACCTTGCCGGCCACGGTGGCCTTGGCCAGACCTGCACCAATGGATGCGGCGACCTCGGCTACGGAAACCGGGTGATCGAATGAACGTTGACTGCCGTCGGGAAGAGTAATAGTTGGCATGGCGCCTCCTCTCCTAGTGGTGACCCCTACCAAAGGTCACGTGGGTTGGGATGAGCCAGTACAAGATCCGATCCAGGCCATTCAATGACGAACGCCTGCCTTACAGCGGCAGGAGCCTTGCGGCCAACCGGAAAACCGAACCAGAGTGACTGGGATTCAAATCAGAAAATTCGTGCACTGCCGCTACCGGGACTGAAGGTCATCCGGAGCCTGCGAACGCCCGAGCCAGGCATGCTAGCACAGATGAACGGTCACCGATGCACTCTGGTTTTTACCGAGAGGCAAATCGTCTGTTTTATGCCAGAGTGCTGAACTTGATCGGCCTTTGAGCCCTCAGATAACAAGACATTGACCCACAAGGAGCATCCTCGCATGCGTCTTAATACCCTGCTTGCTGCAGTCGTCCCCCTCGTTTTGCTGCTGCCGCTGAGCGCCCACGCTGACTGGCCAAAGGGCGAGCGTGAGAAATACATGGCTCAGTGCACCCAGGCGGCCACTCCGCAAATCGGTGCCGCTGCCGCAAAATCCCACTGCGCGTGCGGTGCCGATGCCATCAAGTCCTACCCGGCCAGCGACATTCAGGCATTGATGGACAACAAGGCCACGCCTGAACTGCAACAGAAAGCCTTGGGGCAAATTGCCAAATGCAAGGCCAATACCCCGGCGAAAAAATGATGAAACAGGCCTTTTCACTGCCCCCAGCACTGCTGAAAAGCATCTGAATCAGGCCTTTTCGTACGATTTATGCAGGTTTTACAGGTTTTTTTGTTGTCTTTATTTTTCGCTCGAGGCCTTATAAACCGGGGCCTCCAGCCGAAACAGGCAGTAAAGAAAACACGACTGATTGGCAAACAGCACGTCCGGGGGGCTACCAAAGCGAACATTTCGACTATGATACCCCGGTGTGCCCAGTTGGCCTGAGCAGCACAGTACTACTGAAAATATATGTTTCTTGGAGATACACCATGTCTAATCGCCAAACCGGCACCGTTAAATGGTTCAACGATGAAAAAGGCTTCGGCTTCATCACTCCTCAAGGTGGCGGTGACGACCTGTTCGTACACTTCAAAGCTATCGAAACTGACGGTTTCAAAAGCCTGAAAGAAGGCCAGACCGTTTCCTTCGTGGCTGAGAAAGGCCAAAAGGGTATGCAAGCTGCACAAGTTCGCCCAGAGTAATTTCCCGGCGCACTAAAAAAACCCCGTCCATGTGACGGGGTTTTTTATGGGTGAAACAAAAGCCCGAAGGCTCAGCCGCAGTTGACGCGGGTGATCACCAGGTTCTGATCGGTATTCAGGTTAAGGCGATCGGAACGGTACTCCAAAGTAATCATGTCATTAGGCTTGAGGAAGCGGGCGTTCTGCGCACCGGCTTTCTTGCGTGCCTGCTCCAACAGCTCCGGCGAAGCTTTCTTGCCGAGAGCGAACTCCGCTGCCGATGCTTCACAACGACCATGTCCGGCCTCAGTCGCCACGGGTTCCTTCTGCGACTCGCTGGAGGTCGTAGAGCAACCAGCCAACAGAGCAACGGCCATCAGTGCACCCAGTGACGCGAACTTCCAAGGCATTGAAGCCTCCTTATTTCAATTTTGAGCAGAGATCGTGCGACCGCCAATACGGCGTTTGGTTTCACGGTGAGTGCTATCACCCTGCCCCACGATCGGAAAAACGCCGAGTGTGCCTGAGCAACACCTGAAGCATCACCCCGTAAAACGTCACTGAATATTAATGACGCTCAGTAGACATCAATGTAGTCGTAAGGCGGATTCGGCCAGTTGTCCTTGAGCGCATTAAAAATCTGCATGACCCAGACTTCGTCGCTGGCTGCGACATTTCCCACGTATCCCGAGCCTTTTGCCCAGGTCTCCAGACGAAACAGCAGGCCATCGATGTCCTGACCGCCAGTGACACCCGAAGAGATATAGGCAATCCCGCCCTTGGTCACGCGCAGTTGGGTGTGTTCGTCATCACTGGCCGACGCCAGCATCCGGCGGACAGCATCAAGGGTCAGGCCGTCGGGACTATTCAAATCGATCTGCACAGCGCAATCCTTGTTTTTTTTGCGGAAACGACCAAGTGTCGCATAGCCCTGCGCTCATGCCTAAGTCGCAGTGCCAAACGCTCGGCAAAGTGGTTAACTCAAAACTCCGATCCCGCGACCGAGCCTTGCCATGACCACCGTAAGCATTACCGCCGACATCAAGGCCACCTGGCCACAAGGGCACAGTTCTTACAGTCCGGGCAGTCCGGAGGAATTGGCATTGATCAGCATTGACTTGCTGGTGAAGACGCTGGGAACGCAAGGCGCGCAGTCATTCATCGCCCAGTTGTTCGAGAAGTATCCAGATGACTTCAAAGGAACATCGGACACCGAGAGGGAGTAAAAGCCCGCAAGCTGGCACCTGCGGGCATATGGCTTACTTCAGACGTTTGAGACGTTCGGTCAGCAGATCGAAGAAGCCCTGGGCATCGCCGTTCTCCACCCAGAAGGCGTTCTTCGGCGCCTTGAGGCCGTCATACCAGTCGACAATGGTCTGGCCGAAGGTCGGGCCTTCGCGGCTGTCGACCACCACATTTACCGACCGGCCAGTGAACAGCTCAGGCTTGAGCAGATAAGCCACGACGGTGGCGTCATGCACCGGGCCACCCGGAATGCCGTAGTGCTCCATATCGCCTTTGATGTACTCGTTGAGGATGTCGCCGACAATCTTGCTCGCATTGTTGTTCAGCGCCGCAATCTGCTTCAGGCGCGCATCGCTGGTCAGGATCTTGTGGGTCACGTCCAGCGGCAGGTAAGTCAGTTTCACGCCACTTTTGAGCACCACTTCCGCTGCTTGCGGATCGGCGTACAGGTTGAATTCGGCCACTGGCGTAATGTTGCCGCCATTGAAGTGGGCGCCACCCATGATCACCACTTCCTTGATCCCCTGAACGATCTCCGGCTCCTGGATCAGCGCCAGAGCCAGATTGGTCTGCGGGCCGAGCATCGCGATGGTGATGCTGTGCGGCTTGGCTTTTTTCAGGGTGTCGATCAGGTAGTTGACCGCATTGCCTTCGGCCAGGCCTTTTTTCGGCTCGTGCACGGTGACACCCGACAGGCCTTCCTTGCCATGGATGTTTTCGGCGTAGATCGGCGTGCGCATCAGCGGTTTCGGCGCGCCGGCGTACACCGGAATCTCTTCCCGCCCTGCCCACTCACGGGCCAACCGCGCATTGCGCGAAGTCTTGTCCAGACGCACATTGCCGGCCACGGTGGTCAACGCGCGAATGTTCAGTTCTTCCGGTGAGGCCAGGGCAAACAACAGGGCGACCACGTCGTCGGCGCCCGGATCGGTGTCGATGATCAGGTCGATTTTTTCCGCCGCCTGGGCGCCGGTCGCGGTTATCACGGACAAAAGCAGCAGACTCCGAATCAATTGATGCATTTTTTGAGCATAGCGGTGCATGGCGCATTCCTTGTGCAGATGAAATCAAAAGGGGCGAACCCTGTTTAGAACGTAACTCCAGACACCAGCACGATGTTGCAGTACGGCTGGCATTCGCCCGTACGAACAATCGCTCGTGCCTGTCGACTGAGTACTTTGAATTGCTCGTGACTGAGCAGGTCACGCCGCCCCAGTGAGCCTTCGTCATTCAGCTCGTCCAGCGTGGAAAGCGCGGTCGGTTGCTTGTCGAAAATCTCCTTGGCCAGTGCGTGGCTTTCCACCTGCATCTCGCTGAGCACGACTTTCAGGGTGCTGACGAAATCCGGAACGCCGTGCGTCAACGCCAGGTCGATCAACTCGACACCCGGCGGTACCGGCAGGCCGGCATCGCCGATCACGACCATGTCGCCGTGGCCGAGGGAAGCAATCAGCCGCGACAGGGCGACATTGAGCAAAGGAGTCTTTTTCATGCGGGTTTGAATGCCTGTACGTCGGAGGTAGTGGGAATGGACGGCTGGGCACCTGCCCGGGTAACCGACAGGGCCGCAGCGACCTGCCCGAAGCGAATGGCCTCGTCCTCGGCTTTGCCGGCCGCCAGTGCAGCCGCAAATCCGCCGACAAAGGTATCCCCGGCGGCAGTGGTATCGACAGCCTTCACTTTGGGTGCAGGAAAATGCTGGTAACCCGTGCCGTTGGCGAACAATGAGCCTTGAGCCCCCAGCGTGATGATGACCTTGCCGGCGCCCAGTGACATCAGGTGTGCCGCAGCTTTTTCAGCGGTCGCCAGCGAGTCCACCGGCAAACCGCTGAGGGCGGCGGCCTCGCTCTCGTTGGGTATCAGGTAATCGATGGCGGCAAACCAGTCTGCCGGCAGCGGGCGACTGGCCGGCGCCGGGTTGAGGATGACTGTCTTGCCCAGTTCACGTCCGCGCTTGAGCGCATGGCCTACCGTGGCATCGGGAATTTCCAGCTGGCAGATGATCACGTCGGCCGCTTGCAGCACGGCATCGAACCGGTCGATGACCGCCGGGGTCATCGAACCATTGGCACCGGCCACGATGACAATCGCGTTCTGACTGTTGTCATCGACCACGATCAGCGCCACGCCACTAGAATCCTCCACCACGCTGACCGCCTGACAGTCGATCTGCTCGGCCAGCAACGCGTCGCGCAATTGCACGCCATAGTCGTCGTTGCCGACACAGCCGACCATCGACACCTGTGCACCCAGTCGCGCAGCGGCTACTGCCTGATTGGCACCCTTGCCACCGGACACGGTTGCGAAGGAATGGCCGATCAGCGTCTCACCACCCCGGGGCAAGCGCGGCGCCCGGGTGACCAGATCCATGTTCAGGCTGCCTATTACCACTACATTTGCGGACATACATCACTACTCTTCAATTCGTTTCAGCGGTATTCGGTGAACACGCCGGACAGCGGTGCAGTCGATTCGCGCAGGACAATACTCGGGGTCACGATCCGCTGATCCGTCGCCAGACCCGGCGTAGCAATTCTTCGCAACAAGACTTCCGCCGCCATCTCACCCAACTGAAGGATCGACTGGCCCACAGTCGTCAGCGCTGGATACACGTAACGACTCATCTGGATATCGTCGAAGCCGATCACCGACAGTTCGGCGGGCACGCGCACGTTGCGTTCCGCAGCGGCCCGCAACACACCTATGCCAATCATGTCGTTACCGGCGAAGATCGCGCTCGGAGGGTTACGTTCAAGCAGGATGGAAGCAGCGTTGTAACCACCAGTGCTGGTGAAGTCGCTTTCCAGCATGCGCGACGGGGACACTTCAACACCCGCCTCTTTCAGCGCTCGAGCAAAACCGGCCTGACGCATTTGCGCAACACTGGTGCTGGCCGGACCACCGATCGTGGCGATGTCGCGATGACCAAGCTCAAGCAGATGCCGCGTCGCGAGGTACGCGCCATATTCGTGATCGATGCGCACCAGGTCGGCGTCCACGCCTTCGAGTCCACGGTCGACAATCACCATCGGCGTCTTTACGCCCGCCAGTCCTTGCGCCAGACCGCTGTCGCCACCCGCCGAGGCGACGATCAAGCCGTCGATGCGCTTTTCCAGCAGGACCCGCAGGTAGCTGCGCTGCTTGTCCGGGTTGTCGTCGGAGTTGCAGAGAATCACGCAGTAGCCGTTACGCTCGCAGTAATCCTCGATCCCGCGCGCCAGTTCGGCGAAGTACGGGTTGAGGCTGTTGGGCACCAGCAAGCCAATGGTGGCGGTGGTTTTCGCTTTCAGCGAACGGGCCACCGCGCTCGGCACATAGTCGAGGCTCTTGATTGCCGCCTCGACCTTGAGCCGCACCTCTTCACTCACCGGTCGGGTCTTGTTTACTACATGGGACACGGTCGTGTAGGAAATTCCTGCAAGTGCCGCCACATCCTTGATCGTTGCCATTTATCAGCCCCGTCGGCTTGCGCGTTGACTGCGATAGGTGTCGAGCACCACGGCGATCACGATCACCGCACCGGTGATGATGCGCTTGGTCGGCTCGGTCGCGCCAATCTGCGCCAGACCGGCCGCCAGCACGGAGATGATCAACACGCCGAAAAAGGTACTGATCACCGAACCACGCCCCCCCATCAGGCTGGTACCGCCGATCACCACCGCAGCGATGACTTGCAGTTCAAGGCCGGAACCCGCATTCGGATCGGCCGCTTCCAGTCGGGAAATCTGGAAAAGCGCTGCGATGCCGGCAAGCAGACCCATGAGGCTGAACACCAGGATCTTGTAGGGCTTTGGATTGATCCCCGCCAGACGCACCGCTTCTTCGTTGGTGCCAATGCCGATCAGGTAGCGACCGAACACGGTACGGGTCAAAACGGCCTGGGCAATGAAGATGACCAGCAAGGCAATGATGAACGACGGCGAAATACCGAAGGCGATCGGGTTCGACAGCCAGGCGAAGGAATCACCGATGTAGGCGGTACGCGAACCGGTCATCTGATAGGCCAGACCACGGGCCATCTCCAGCACACCCAGAGACACGATGAACGACGGAATTCGCCACGCCACGGTAATCGAGCCGGTAACCGTGCCGGCCAACGCGGCAACGGCCATACCCAACAAAGCAGCCGGCAATACGCTCCAGCCCCAGCCGAGGATTGCCACGCTGACAGTGGATGCTGCGAGCGCCAGTACCGAGCCTACCGACAGGTCGATCCCGCCGATGATCAGGACAAACGTCATGCCCACCGCCAGAACCATCAGGTCGGGAATCTGGTTGGCCAGGGTGCTGAAGGTGTTATACGACAGGAAATGGCTGCTCATGACCGAGAACAGCGCAATCATTGCCAGCAACGCGCCGGCCAGGCCCAGGTAAGTGCCGAGGCCGTAGAAATTGCCACTGGATTTGCCGGCGGAAGATGCAGTTTTCATGGGAGGTCCCTAGGCGCTGCTTCGTTGAGCAACGCATCACGTTTCTGGTAGCCGGCGAACGCGGCGGCAAGCAAGTCATCCTGGGTCCAGCTGTCGCGCTCGAACGTGTCGATCAGGCGCCCCGCCGACAACACGCCGATGCGGTCGCAGATCAGCATCAGCTCGCGCAAATCGCTGGACACCACAACCAGCGCTTTGCCCTGACGGGTCAGTTCGCCGAGCAAGGCATAAATATCGAACTTGGCGCCGACATCGATACCACGAGTCGGCTCATCGAATAGCAACACCGAACAGTCGCGCTCGAGCCAGCGACCGATCACCACCTTTTGCTGATTGCCGCCGGACAGCTCGGACACCAACTGCGTCGGGCTGGAACTGCGGATGCGCATGGCATCGATCTGGCGCTGCGCGAGCTTTGTTTCATCGCCGTTGTTGACGAACCCGCCGCTGGAAATTTCCGGCATGTTGCCCAACGCAATGTTGGCACTGATCGACTGGCTCAGCAGCAGGCCTTCGCCCTTGCGATCCTCGGTGATCAAGGCGATGCCGTTGCGCACGGCGTCGACTGGCGAACGGATGCTCACCGTTTTTGCCGGCGAACCGAGTGCCACCGTGCCGCTGTCCGCGACATCGGCGCCGAAGATCAGCCGCAAAAGTTCGGTGCGCCCTGCCCCGATCAGACCCGAGATGCCAAAAATCTCACCGGCGCGAACCTCAAAGGACACGTCGCGCACCTTGTCGGAGCGGGTCAGGCCTTTGACCGTCAGGGCCGGCGCGCCGATATTACGAGCCCCGAGATCGATATGCTCGCCCAGCTCGCGACCGACCATCAGGGTGACCAGTTGCTCGCTGTTGTAATTGGCCATCGGCTCGACGCACACCAGGTTGCCGTCACGCAGCACGGCAATGCGCTGAGCGACCCGGGCCAGTTCTTCGAGGCGATGGGAGATGTAGATGATCGAGACGCCACGCGCCTGCAGCCGGGTGATCTGCTCAAAGAGCATCTCGACCTCACGGGCGGTCAGCATCGCGGTCGGTTCGTCGAGGATCAGCACGTGGCAATCGCCGATCAGGTTACGGGCGATTTCGACCATTTGCTGGTGACCGATACCCAGCTCGCCGACCAGTGTGTCCGGATCGATGGCATCGAGGCCGACTTGAGCCATGGCTTCGATCGCGGCCTTGCGCAGCTGCTTGCGGCTGATCCAGCCACCGTTGCTCGGCAGATTGTCGAGGAACAGGTTCTCGGCCACCGACAGCGTCGGCAGCAGATTGAGCTCTTGCATGACCATGCGCACACCCAGCTCTTCAGCCTGCGTGCGACTGCCGGGGCGATACTCCTTGCCCTGGAATTGCATCTGGCCGGTGGTGGGTGTGACCAGCCCGCCGATGATCTTCGACAGGGTGCTTTTGCCGGCACCGTTCTCACCGGTCAGCGCCAGCACTTCACCGCGCATCAACGTCAGGTCGATGCCGGTCAGAACCGGTTGCGCATAGGTCTTGCCGATACCGCTGACCGAGAGGACAGCGTTCGGAGCGGAAACTGACATAAAAATCTCCATGCGCTCGCCCGGACGGACGAGCGCCATTGTGTCGCCAGTGGACTTACTTGGTGACCAGCTCGACCGGCGTTTCGATCACACCGTTCGCACCACTGTCGACTTTCTCGCCCTTGATGATTTTCAGCGCGGTCTCGATGCCAAACACCGCTTGCTTCGCGGCGAACTGGTCAGCAGTCGCCAGAACACGGCCGTCCTTCAGCATGGGTTTGATGGCATTTATGTTGTCGTAACCGACAACCTTCACCTGACCGGCCTTGCCGGCAGCGCGCACGGCGGAAACGGCGCCCACGGCCATGCTGTCGTTACCGGCCAGCAGCGCCTTGACGTCCGGGTATTCGCTGAGAATCGAAGCGGCCACCTTGTTGCCCTTGTCGATTTCCCAGTCACCGGACTGCAGGGAGACAACCTTGATCTGTGCAGCCTCCATCGCATCCTTGAAGCCAGCGGTACGCTGCTGGGCGTTGGTCGTCGTGGAGACACCTTCAATGATGCCGACTTCGTCACCGGCCTTCAGTTGCTTGGCCAGGTACTCACCCACCAGACGCGCGCCTTTGCGGTTGTCCGGGCCTACGAACGGAACGCTGATGTTCTTGCTTTTGATCACAGCCGGATCGAGTTGGTTATCGATGTTGATCACGGTGATACCGGCATCGACCGCCTTCTTGATCACTGGCACCATCGCCTTGGAATCAGACGGTGCGATGACCAGTGCGTTGACCTTCGCCAGAATCATCTGCTCGACGATGCGCGTCTGCCCCGCCGTGTCGGTTTCGTCCTTGATGCCGTTGGAGATCAGGTCGAAATCGGCGGAATGTTCTTTCTGGTAGGCCTTGGCGCCATCTTCCATGGTCAGGAAGAACTCGTTGGCCAGGGATTTCATGACCAGGGCGACTTTGGGTTTTTCAGGGGATTCGGCGAAAGCCGAAGAGACAGGCAGTGCGGCGGATGCGGCAGCCAGCATGGCGACAGCAAGAAGACGTCCAGCGAATGGCAGCTTCATGGGTTCACTCCGATCTTATGATTATTGTGAGCAACGCTTGCGCTGGCGTAAGCTCGCTGCACCCCACGACAATTCAATCTATCGCGAAGGCCGCGCAAACGTTTGCGTAGACCGAACTATGCGAATCCTGCCGACATTTGTCAACGACTGAAGATCTGCTTTTTTTGTAGGGCGAATAACCGTCATCGCCCCTTTTCCTACGCGGTCGTGTTGATCACACCGCCGCTGCCAGAACCCTTGGCCATCTCACGAACCAGGTTGCCGGCCACTTCCATGAGGGCTGCGTTGGTGTCTGCGATCTGCCCCTGAATCGACATCACAACAGTCGTCTTGGCTTCTTCGGTCGGATAACTCGCTGCCTGCGCGGCAGCCAATTGCTGCTGCTGCTCCTGCAATTGCTGCTGCAATTCCTTCATGCGCTTGAGCAGTATTTTTATCGTGATGCTTTGATTGCCACTGCTCTCGGCCGGCGCCTCTTCCTGCACGGGGCCGCCACCGGTTCTGACTTCCTTGGTTTCGCCCGCGTCTTTACCCAGCGCCTCGGCCGATGCTTGCTCGTTCGCCTCGCTCAGGGCATTGATCGTCGCGGCCGTTTTTCCGCCGATAGTGACCGCGCCGGGATTTGGCAAACCGATAGTCAATGACATTTGAACTCCTGAAAAATTGGATCCCTATCAAGGCGCATCGGCCAGCGCGCCGTTTTCTTTAGCAGAGATCTGGAAAGCGGCCAGTTCAGTTTACGGACGAGGTGCGTAGTCCTTTTCGGTGAGCCGAACGAGAAAACATCCCGTGTTCGGAAACCCGGATGAGCGAGGGAAGCTCACAGCCACTCTTCGAATAAATCTTGATTTAAATCATAAGGTTAAACATTTCTCTCAAGCACAGTACGACTGGTACAGATCCTGCTCCCTCCCTGCACCCCTGGCATTCAGATCGGCCCGGGGCGCATCTAGATGAACCTGCATCAGCACCGTCTCACTACTAGAGAGAAAAATAATGACATCTGCTTTGAAGAGTTTCGTTCCGGGCGCTTTGGCCCTCCTCCTGCTCCTGCCAACCGCCCTCCAGGCAAAAGAAGCTGAAACCCAGGCCAAACTGGCCAACGTGGTGGTCTTGGCCACCGGCGGCACCATTGCTGGCGCGGGCGCCAGCGCTGCCAACAGCGCGACCTATCAGGCCGCGAAAGTGGGCATCGAGCAATTGATCGCCGGCATTCCCGAGCTGAGCACGCTGGCCAATGTGCGTGGCGAACAGGTCATGCAAATCGCCTCGGAAAGCATCACCAACGAAAACCTCCTGCAACTGGGTCGTCGTGTTTCCGAACTGGCCGACAGCAAAGACGTCGATGGCATCGTCATTACCCACGGCACCGACACCCTGGAAGAGACCGCGTACTTCCTGAACCTGGTGGAAAAAACCGACAAGCCGATCATCGTCGTCGGCTCCATGCGCCCGGGCACCGCCATGTCGGCGGACGGCATGCTGAACCTGTACAACGCCGTGGCCGTCGCCAGCAGCAAAGAAGCTCGCGGCAAAGGCGTACTGGTCACCCTGAACGATGAAATCCAGTCGGGTCGCGATGTCAGCAAGATGATCAACATCAAGACCGAAGCCTTCAAAAGCGCCTGGGGCCCGCTCGGCATGGTGGTAGAAGGCAAATCCTACTGGTTCCGCCTGCCAGCCAAGCGCCACACCATGGATTCGGAGTTCGACATCAAAAACATCAAGAGCCTTCCTGATGTAGAAATCGCCTATTCCTACGGCAATGTCAGCGACACGGCCTACAAGGCCCTCGCCCAGTCCGGCGCCAAGGCGATCATCCATGCCGGTACCGGCAACGGTTCTGTTTCCTCCCGCGTGGTTCCGACCCTGCAAGCGCTGCGCAAGGACGGCGTGCAGATCATTCGCTCGTCTCACGTCAATGCCGGTGGTTTTGTCCTGCGCAACGCCGAACAGCCTGACGACAAATACGACTGGGTGGTTGCTCACGACTTGAACCCACAGAAAGCCCGCATCCTGGCCATGGTCGCGTTGACCAAGACTAACGACAGCAAAGAGCTGCAACGGATGTTCTGGGAATACTGATTTGACCTCGCCTGATCTTTTCCTGATCGGGCACTGACTTCACCCTTCGTCAACTTGACGAAGGGTGAAGCTTGCGCCTCCTCCAAAGAAAAATTTCACCTGAGTGACATCAAAACCGGAAAACCGCTGTCAGAGGATTTTCTTGAATTTTAAGCAGTTGCGAAAATGCCTACAGTTAAATACTGTATGCACGTACAGCTTAATAAGGATAACCTCGTGGCCACTTCCCCTGATGCTCCTGACGCTTACGAACGCATGGGCATGCGCGTTCAAAAAATCATCAACTCCCCCACCGCACAAAAAGCCAAAGCCGCACTGATCTTCCGCCTTCCGGACGAGCCGGTGGATGACTGGGAGCGCTTGCTGGAAGAGATCGACGAGAACGACAACGTCACCCTCGCCTACCGCGACGATGGCGGCGTACAGATTTTCTGGGTTGTGCCGAAGGAAGATTGATTCAATGATTCTGCGTTTTGCTGCTGTACTGTTGCTTTTCATTTCCCTGGGTGCGCACGCCGGCGCACCGCGTACATTCACCGAGGCCAAGAAGGTCGCCTGGAAGCTGTACGCACCACAATCCACCGAGTTCTATTGCGGGTGCAAATACACCGGCAACAAGGTCGATCTAGCCGCGTGCGGCTATGTCCCACGCAAGAACGCCAAGCGGGCGTCCCGCATCGAATGGGAGCACATCGTTCCCGCGTGGCAGTTCGGCCATCAGCGTCAATGCTGGCAGGAAGGCGGTCGCAAGAATTGCACCCGCTACGACCCGAGTTATCAGAAAGCCGAAGCCGACCTTCACAACCTGGTGCCGAGCATCGGCGAGGTGAATGGCGACCGCAGCAATTTCAGCTACGGCTGGCTGCCGGTCGAAAAGGGTCAGTACGGCTCCTGCCTGACTCAAGTCGACTTCAAGGCGAAGAAGGTCATGCCCCGCCCTTCGATCCGCGGCATGATCGCCCGCACCTACTTTTACATGAGCAAACAATACGGCTTGCGCTTGTCGAAGCAGGATCGGCAACTGTACGAAGCCTGGGACAAGACTTATCCGGTGCAAGACTGGGAACGTCAGCGTAACCAGAGCGTGGCGTGCGTGATGGGACGCGGCAACGAATTTGTCGGCCCGGTGAACCTGAAAGCCTGCGGTTGATATCCTGATCAAAAGAAAAGGCCTTGAGCGACAAACTCAAGGCCTTTTTTGTGCTCAGCCGCCGGACTTGTTGTAACGCCAGTAGCCCATCAGATTGAGCGACTCGCGCGGGATGCCACGCTCCTTTATCAAGTACTTGCGCAGACTCATGACAGCGGTGGATTCTCCAGCGATCCAGCCATAGAATCCCTCGCTGGCCGTTTCGGCGATCTCCCACAGAATCTCTTCTTCAATGTCGACATCCGCCAGCTCGACCGCCTGCCCCGCCGGCGATGCATCGACAGGCAACGTCGCCTGCCGCACGGCTTCCACCATCAACGTGCCGGCAGCTGCGTGATCGCGGATCAGCCATTGCACCGAAAGCCCGGGCCAGTCAGGAACCGCCAACATGTCTTCACGACTGTCGACCTCAAAAAACGCCTGAGCCTGCGGCGGTTCAGCCAGTGCCGCCAGTTCTTCCAGAATTCCCATGGCGGCCGGCAACGCTGTGGCATCGGCGACCAGAAGAAGTTGCTTGAGCGTTTGCGGAGGTTTCCATTCAAATCCCCCTGCCTCTTGTGCAGAGAATCGGCTGTCGGGCGCCAGAATCTGCATCGACTCGCCAGGTTGCGCTCGCAACGCCCAACGGGAGGCGGGGCCGGTTTCGCCATGCAGGACAAAATCGATATCGACTTCACCTGACTCTGCGCGCAAATGACGGATGGTGTAGGTGCGCATCGCCGGGCGACGATCGATCAGCATCGAGCGGAAACGGGCGTACCACCCCTCGCCCTGAGAAAGCTTGGCGGGTGAGCCGTCTGCGGCAGGAAAAAACAGCTTCACTCGCTGATCCGGCGCCCAGGTCGCCATCTCGGTGACCGTGGGGCTTGAGAGCGTGATCCGCATGAGATGCGGGCTCAACTGCTGCTTGTGACGCAAAACGACGTCGAACAATTTGTAAGGATTGGCGGAGGCCATGCGGAGCTCCTTCTGGCTATCTTCAGTGACTCCTTGAAAAACGAATCACGCGGGACACCCTTTAGTCAGCTCCGCCGAATGGATCCTTATTGTGTCGCCGTGCGCTCGATCACCAGCGTTTCGATGTTCTGCTTCTTCGCCTTGACCAGCGCCGCATTCACATCCGCCTGACGCGCCTCGGCGTCAGCCTTCGAATTGAAAGGGCCGAGCAGGATCCGGGTCTTGCCGCTGGCGTCCTTGATGACACTGGCCACAAAACCATGCTCGATCAGCCAGCCGCTGAGGTCGCTGACGGCCTGAGGGGTTTCACCGCGCACTTCCAGATCCCACTGCGGGCCCACCGCAGCAGGCGCCGTTACCACCGCCGGTTTCGGCTTTTGCGCATCCACGCTCTTGCCTTCGCCACATCCTGCCAATGCCAGTGCCGCGACTACCCAGACCAATTTGCGCACAACGCTCCCCTCTGAATTCTCAAAGCGGCGATCTTAACATTCGAGAATACTTTCCGAGCCCCGCAAATTGCGGCATAAAACTACGAGATTGATGCCGACGGCCCCTGTATAGTTACGCGCTGGGAATTAATGCCGCTGCTGCGCGTCAGAAAGAGGCACCCAAACTGTAAGACTTCGCACTAATCTATACGTACCACCGACCTCTGCACTGTCTGAATCAGGTGCCCTACAAAGCAATCAAGGAGAAGACCATGCTGATACTCACCCGCAAAGTCGGTGAAAGCATAAACATTGGTGATGACATCACGATCACCATTCTCGGCGTCAGCGGCCAGCAAGTTCGAATCGGCATCAATGCTCCGAAGAACGTTGCAGTGCATCGTGAAGAAATCTACCAGCGCATCCAGGCTGGCCTGACCGCACCGGACAAGCCACAAACGCCCTGAGCCCTATCGCAGTCAGTAGCCAGTTCGTTTGCCTGCGCGCAATGACTGGCTAAAGATTCAAGCGCCGTATTGCCATTCCCCCACCTCCCTGGTGACGGCGCGTGCCACGCCCCTTCCTGCCTCAACCCTTCTCGCAACCGATACTAACCGTCATTCAACGGGCTGGCTGTCGGACGTTTCCGAATAGCGGCCGGGAATCTCGCCCGCTTAGCCGAATGTAACGCCACGCGCCATCCCGGTGGCCGCCACGACCATCAATATCAACAGCAGCGCTTCGGCATGACTGATCCGCGCGAATACCTTCGCACGTCCTGTATCAGGAGCAGCGCCACGCGCCTTGGCCATGCGCCACTTGATCAGGGTGATCATCGGCACGAGCTCCAGAAGCAGAATCAACACAAACAGCGTCATCTTCAGATGAAACAGTGGCTGATGCAGGTAATAGTCGGTTCCCTTCTCATAGCCTCCGAAGGCGCGCATGCCGCCGGTGATGAGCAAGACCAGCGCCGAAAGCCCCCAAAGATTGTCGGCAAGCAATACGCGCCCGACCTCACCGGAGCCGGACGCCAGGCGGCTGAAGGCCGTTCCGCGCGTCAACACCGCCCAGAAGCCTATGGCAAACGCCAGTAAATGAATCGCTGCAAGAAACCAATGAACCAGCATCGATGAACTCCTGTCCGGCAGAGTTGAAATCAGCCTGACAGTAGTAGTCGAAAAAGTGTGGGCTTGCCTGTCACCCCTCCCGGAAAACAGGAGCGGGCGAGACGAGAGGCTGGGCAGAGGTGCGGGAAAGGCAAATCGCGGGCAAAAAAAATCCCAAGCAGCTGATGGAAGCTTGGGATTTAAAAATGCATAAACCGTGGTGGTGAACGCGGGGCAGATATTACTGATTTTTCCAGTATGTAACAACGTATTTTTGATAACCGGATGGTTAATAAAATCCGTAACCCCTTAAATATCCACACTATTTAAAAGGTCGCCCGCGACGGTCGGCGACGAATGGATCAAAATCCATCACGATCAATACGCGCCTGACTCAAGAATTTTACAAAAATGAGCTCAGGATCCCCCGGATCAAGATTCTCCACCATGCCGCTGTGCTGATATCCAAGATTGGTCAGCATCTGTCGCATCGGCGAGTTGGACGTATTGGTCGACGTGAAGATCTTTTCTGCACCGGCATGCTGCTCCAGACCGCTCACGATCTGCCGCCCCACGCCGGAACGCCTGTTCGCACTGGAAACGACCACGAGAGGTATGAACCACTCTCCAAAAAAGCTTCGATCCAGGCATCCGTAGCCGAGGGGAGCGCCAGGATCGTCCGCCTCGCAGACAACCCAGCACGCCTCTGCCCTGACGGCCCTCGTGATGTACTCGCGACGGCAGCTATCTTTTTCAGCGACTGGATCAATCTTCAACAGGCTTTCGATTTCGCCTGGACCGGCGCGCCTGAATTGGCGCCTCATGAATACACCCCTGCAAATGTACCGAAGTGTAGCTGCGGTCGACCAAACCGAAATTTTGCAAAGGTTCTGAAATCGCAGACAACAAAAAAAGGGCCCACCTTTCGGTGAGCCCTTCCAGACCGCCCAGCAGAGCGGATTTTGTTTGGTAGGCGCGATTGGACTCGAACCAACGACCCCCACCATGTCAAGGTGGTGCTCTAACCAACTGAGCTACGTGCCTGCTGTGAGGCGGCATTCTACGGAATTCCGGAGGGGTGTCAACACCTTTTTTTCACCTAACCCTATGAATATGCAAAATATTTAATTTCGACCCGACGCAAGAAGATTTCCCGGTGGCTGGCGGAGGTTTTTCAACTGGGGTAGGATCGCTGCACTCGTAAAATATATTAAACAGAGGCTGCAGGATGGCGAACACCCCTTACCCAGAGTCTTATTACGCTGCGTCGGCCAACGCCGTACCACCACGCCCTGCCCTTCAGGATGACGTGGAGAGGGATGTCTGTGTGATCGGCGCTGGTTATACGGGACTTTCCTCGGCCCTGTTCCTGCTGGAGAACGGTTTTCGCGTGACCGTGCTGGAAGCCGCCAAGGTCGGCTTCGGCGCTTCGGGGCGCAATGGCGGGCAGATCGTCAACAGCTACAGCCGTGACATCGACGTGATCGAACGCAGCGTCGGCCCGAAACAGGCGCAACTGCTCGGGCAGATGGCGTTCGAGGGCGGCCGGATCATTCGTGAGCGCGTCAGCAAGTACAACATCCAGTGCGACCTGAAAGACGGTGGCGTATTCGCCGCCCTCACCGCCAAGCAAATGGGCCACCTCGAATCGCAGAAGCGCCTGTGGGAACGCTTCGGCCATACCCAACTGGAACTGCTCGATCAGCGCCGCATCCGCGAAGTGGTCGCCTGCGATCAATACGTCGGCGGCATGCTCGACATGAGCGGCGGCCATATCCACCCGCTTAACCTGGCGCTGGGCGAAGCTGCCGCCGTGGAATCCCTGGGCGGCACCATCTACGAACAGTCACCGGCCGTGCGCATCGAACGCGGCGCCAATCCGGTCGTGCACACACCGCAAGGCAAGGTCCGAGCCAAATTCATCATCGTCGCCGGCAACGCCTACCTCGGCAATCTGGTGCCGGAACTGGCGGCCAAATCGATGCCATGCGGCACACAGGTCATCACCACCGAGCCACTGGGCGATGAGCTGGCGAAATCCCTGCTGCCGCAGGACTACTGCGTCGAAGACTGCAATTACCTGCTCGACTACTACCGCCTCACTGGCGACAAGCGTCTGATCTTCGGCGGCGGCGTGGTATATGGCGCGCGGGATCCGGCAAACATTGAGGCGATCATCCGCCCGAAAATGCTCAAGGCCTTCCCGCAACTCAAGGACGTGAAGATCGACTACGCCTGGACCGGCAATTTCCTGCTGACCCTGTCGCGCCTGCCTCAGGTCGGACGCCTGGGCGACAACATCTATTACTCCCAGGGCTGCAGCGGCCACGGCGTAACCTACACGCACCTGGCCGGCAAGGTATTGGCCGAGGCACTGCGCGGACAAGCCGAGCGCTTCGATGCGTTTGCCGACCTGCCGCACTACCCGTTCCCTGGCGGGCAACTGCTGCGCACACCGTTTGCCGCGCTCGGCGCGTGGTACTACGGACTGCGCGACAAGCTCGGTTTCTGATGAGCGAAAAAAAGGGCCGCTGAAAAGCGGCCCTTTTTACATCCAGCATCAATCACAACTGATCCCGCGCAATCCCGCTGCGAATCCGCAAGATATCCGCGAGCACCGCCAAAGCGATTTCCGACGGCGTCTTGCTGCCCAGGTTAAGGCCGATCGGTGCATGAATCCGCGCCAGCTCGCTCTCCCCCAGACCACCAATCCGACGCAAACGCTCGAAGCGCTTCTGCGACGTCTGCTGCGAGCCCATTACGCCAATGTAGAACGCTTCCGTGCGCACTGCTTCCATCATCGCCAGATCGTCGATGCGCGGGTCGTGGGTCAACGCCACCACCGCCGTATCACGGTGGCAACCGCCGTCGGCGATAAACACCGACGGCAATTGCCCGCGGATCTCCACGCCATTGAGCACCACGCCTTCCAGCACCTCATCGCGCGGGTCGCAGAGAATCACTTCAAAGCCGAGACCGACCGCGAACTCTGCACACGCCTGCGCCACGCTGGAGTATCCCGCCAACAGCAAACGCTGAGCGGCACCGATGCGGATCCGTACCCGGTCGATCTCACGCTCGATCCGCGCACCTTGTTCGCGATCGGCAAACAGGCTGCGCGCTCCGGTGGTCAGATCGACCTCGCGAATCAACCGGCGCTGCCCCAGCAACGCCGATTCGAGTTCACGCAGGTGCGCCTGCACATCGCAGCCGGCGTCAAATTTCTCTACCAGCACATCGAGAATGCCGCCGCACGGCAGGCTGACCCGCGAACGCGGATCATCACCTTCGCCATAACGCACCACGTTGATCGCATCGAGAAACGCACCTTCGGCGACACGCTCGAGAAAGTCTTCCTCGACGCAACCACCGGACAGCGACCCGATCCACTGCCCGCCATCGTTCACCGCCAGCAGCGAACCCGGCGCGCGCGGCGCCGAGCCGTAGGTGGTCAGCACGGTGCAGAGCCAGATGCGCTGCCCCGCCGTCGACCACTCCAATGCCCGCCGAACCACTTGCAGATCGAGATGCTGCATGATCAGTGCGCCTTGTGCTCGATGGACGGGGCATCAGCCTGAAGCTTCTGCACATCGCCGACCGCCAGCTCGGCCGACTGACCACCCCAACCCTGACGCAGGTAGTTCAGCAGATCGGTCAGTTGTTCGGCACTGAGCTTGTCGGCAAAACCCGGCATCGGCTGCATGTGTTCGAACCCGGCGAATTTCTGTTCGCCGATGCCATCCTCGATCACTCGCAACAGGTTGCGCGGGTCTTCCAGACGCAGCGTGGTGTTGCCACGCATGGCCACCGCAATGTGCGGCTTACCCTCGCCACCGGCCGCGTGACAACCGGCGCAGACGTTCAAGTATTCCTGACGGCCGCGTTGAGCGCTGGCACTGAGTTTTTCCACCGGCACTTCGGTCAGCTCTTTCGCCGCCGGAGGCTTGTCGCCCAGCAGGAAAGTCGCCATCGCCGCCAGATCCGGATCATTCAGGCCCTGGGTGCTGTTGTGGAACACCGGGAACATCTCGTTGAACATCGTGCCCTGGGCGCTCATGCCGTGCTTGAGGAACGTGCTCAGGTCCTGATGATTCCAGCCGCGCGCCGCCAGATCCGTCGCCAGCAGGCTCGGCGCCAGATAGCCGTTGAGGATGCCGCCGGTCAGGCGTTTGTCCAACTGCATCGCGCCCGGCAGGCCGCGTGGCGTATGGCATTCGCCGCAATGGCCGAGCACTTCGACCATGTACTGGCCGCGTTTCCAGGCCTCGCTTTTGCCTTCGGCAGATTCGAGCTTCAAGGCTTTGCCGTACATCATGTTCCAGCCGATCAGGCCCGGACGCACGTTGAACGGAAAGCTCAGGCTCGTCACCGGCGCGGCACGCTCGATTGGCTCGATGGTTTTCAGATACGCGTGAATCGCATCCGAATCCGCACGCGGCATCAAGTGATACGAGGTGTACGGCATCGCCGGATAGAGGTTCGCGCCGTCACGACGCTTGCCTTCAGTCAGCGCAGCGAAAAACTCGTCGTCGTTGTACAAACCGATGCCGTGCTCTTTGCTTGGAGTGATGTTGGTGCCATAGATCGTGCCGAACGGCGACACGATCGGCAGGCCGCCGGCAAACGGCGCGCCGCCTGGTGCCGTGTGGCACGCCATGCAGTCAGCCGCGCGGGCGAGGTATTCGCCGCGCTTGACCTGATCATCCGCGTGCACCGCCAACACAGGCGCAGCCAGCCCGACCGCCAGGGTCAGGCGGGTCAGTAATTGCTTCATGCTTAGCCCTCCTTGACCAGGCCGAGATCGGTCAGCACGTTGCGGGTGGCGTTGTAGTAACGCACGTACCCGGTACAACGGCAGACGTGATGGCCGAGGCTGTCCTCGATGACTTGCTCCAGTTTGCTTTTGACGATTGGCTGGCGTTGCAGCTTTTCCACCAGCACGGTCGCGGCGTTGACGAAGCCCGGCGCGCAGTAGCTGCACTGGAAGGCGAATTCGTCGACGAAACGCTGCTGGATCGGGTTCAGCTCGGTGACCTGGCCTTGCTCGTCACGCTTGGCGTGGCCTTCGATGGTGCGGACATTCTTGCCCTCGAAGTAATGCGCGCCAGTGATGCAGGTGCGCACTTCTTCGCTGGTGCCGTCCGGGTTGTCGACGATCACCACACATGCGTGGCAGATGCCTTGGCCGCAGCCCAGGCGCGAGCCCGTGAGGTTCTTGTATTCGTGCAGGTAATCGATCATCGGCAGGTCATCAGGGATGTCCACCGGACCGACGGATTGACCGTTGAGGGTCAGTTGAAGCGGACGGTTAGCCATTGAGGGCCTCCTTGATGCGCGCAGCAGTGATTGGCAGATCGCGAACACGTTTACCGATGGCGTGGGCCACGGCGTTACCGATGGCACCGACCACCGGGATCATCACCACTTCGGCGATGCCTTTGGACGGGTCGCTTGGGGACAGCGGCGGCAGGATTTCCGACGTCTGTTTCCACACCGCCACATGCCGCGCCATCGGCAGGCGATAACGGTTGAAGTTCCAGTCACCCTCCCCCGGCCCGCCTTCGTACAGCGGCATCTCTTCCATCAAGGCGTGACCGATGCCCATGGCGATCCCGCCTTCGAGCTGGCCACGAACCAGTTCTTCGACCAGCACCCGGCCGCATTCCAGCCACGAGTGATGGTTGAGCACTTCGACTTCTGCCGAACCTTTGTTGACCTTCAACTCGACCAGCGTTGCGACCGGGCTGTAGTAAGTCACGGCGGCGTTGTTCAACTGAACTACCGGATAGGCGATATTCTGCCGATCCAGCAGGTGGAAACCGGCGCTGGTCATCTGCGCTTTCTTCGCCTTAGGGGCGCCGTCACCGTACTTCACCGCCAGACCGTCGAGCGGCAGACGCTCGCGCACGCCGTCGATGCTGTATTCGGCTTCGGCCCAGCTCCAGCGGTTGAAACCGTGGACCGTGGCGCCGGTGACCAGACCGCGCTCGTGAGCACGCTTGGCGAGCTCTTCGAAGGTCAGTGGCTGCATGCCATTGGCGGTCAGTTTGCCGTCGACCCAATGCGCATCTTCGCGACGCACCACGTAAGGGTTGGCTTGGCCGCCGTATGGGCCCTGACGCCAGATCTCCATCGCCGCCGGCCACAGACCGTGGTTGAACAACACGCGCGCCGCTTCACGGGTGGCGTGGCTGAAGTAATAGGCGGAGTTGGTCGCGGACGAGGCCGATGCCAGCTTGCCGACCCAGCGTGGGTTACGCAGGAAGTTGTCCTGCTCGGCCTGGCTCATGATGTAAGGGTTGCCGGCGGTCACCAGCTGCATCTCATCCCACTCGGTTTCGCCGGTCTTCACGTCGTGAGCCGCGCTGCCGAGGAAATCAGCCACCACCAACGCTTGCGAGGTGGACATGCCGGTGCCGATCTCGATGCCGATGTGACGCAGGGAGATGCGCCCGTCAGCGGTGAACTCGATGCTGGCCATCGGCGCTTCGGAACCGGTGCCGAAGTCTTTCTGGCAAATGGCGAAACCCACGCCATACCAGTTGTCCGGGTCTGCTGCTTCGCGCTGCTTCTTGATCGCGTCGCGGTTTTTCCACACTTCGTGCAGCGAAGCCTTGTCGAGAATCTCGTGCAGGCGCAACGCACCGGCCGGGATCGCGCCCTGGGTGTTTTTCATCCCCGAGCGCAGCGCGTTCTTGCGGCGCAGATCAATGGCATCGACACCAAGACGATCGGCGATTTCGTCGACCATCATCTCGGTGGAGGCCATGCTCTGCAGCGTGCCGTAGCCGCGCATCGAACCCGCTTCAACGGCGCGGGAATGGTACGCGGTGACCTGCAGGTCGTTCTGCGGCATGTAGTAGATCGACTGCGCCGCAGTAGCGCCAACGGCGGCCACCGACGGGCTGTAGTTGATCCGACCGCCACCGTCGACGCTCATCTCGGCACGGAAAATCTTGAAGCTGTGATCGGTCTTGTCCACCGCCAACTGATAGCGGATGTCGAACGGGTGGCGCTTGATGCCGCTCTGGAATTGCTCGTAACGGTCGTTGGCCAGGCGAATCGGCACACCTGCGCCGTACAACGCCGCCAGGGCCGCGTAGTAGACGAAAATATTGTGGTCCTTGGAACCGTAACCGACGGTATAACCCGGGTGCATGTTCAGGTTCGCCAGGCCGAAACGCGACGGCCCGATCATCTTCGCGGTCTCGGTGGCGGTTTCCAGCGGGCACTGAGTGGCGACGACGAAATGCAGGGTCTTGGTCGCCGGGTCGTACCAGCCGTTGCCGTTGTCCGGCTCCATCGCAGCAGGTTCGATCGACGGAGTTTTGTAGCGCTCGTCGAACACCAGCCAGTTGTCCGGCGGGGTGTCGATCTCTTTTTTCATGCGGTCGGCGTAGAACAGGCCGCGTTCGGTCAGGTTGCCGTGCAGGTTCGGCTGGGAATTCCACACCGGGCGACGGTTCTTCAGCATCGGGAACAGGATCGAATCCTTGAGGCTGGCGAACTCGTCTTCGTCCGCCGACGTCGGGCCACCGACGCGCACGTAGCGGAAGCTGCCATAGGGATCGCCTTCGTAGAACGGAACTTGCGCACCGTAACGAATCGCTTTGTCATTGAATTTGAGTTTGTTCTTGGCCTGACGGAAACGCTCGAAGTCGTTCCAGATCAGGATCGCGACCGGGTGGCCGATGAACATCGGCACTTTGCCTTCCGGCAGCAGAGGATCCGGTGCGTGCTCTTCAGGGAACACGATGCCGTCCTTGTCCAGGTCGGCGGCGGTAACGATACGATCAGGCTGCAGATCGGCGCCGAGCCACGACAGGTCGTAGCCGTCGTAGATGCGGTCGGCCTTGATGGTTTTCAGCAACATGGCGTGGCCTTGCTGCTGGGGCCAGCCCGGCATGTCCTTGGAACGGATGTCGCGGGCAAACACCTTGCTGCCGCAGACCTTGGACAAGGCATCGTTACGCTGGCGCGCCTTGCCGTTGTTGCCGAGCCACTGCTCGGACGGCACGGTCACGCTGTTTTCCATCAAGGCACCGAGCGCCTGACTGCTGAGCGGTGTGAGCGTAACGCTCACACCCGCCACCAGCCCGCCCTGAAGGAACGAGCGCCGGGATATTTCACGGTTGGACATGGATCATCCTCTGGGCGGTTATGGATCCGCCCTTCTGGTTATCTACTGGGAATCTCGAGTCTTGCAGAAGCCCTTTTTGGCTAAACAAAGGGCATGATGACAGTGCAAAGCTGACCGAAAGGTTAACTTTAAAGGTTTCTGCGCTCGCAGCAAACAACCAGTTACAAAAATTTGACCAAAGAATCAAAAATCAATGCGGCATCGCATCGCAGCGACCCATGGACGCAGGGGAGATTGCCGGGCGGCATCGAACGAGCCACGACTGACGATCATCGCTGGATTTCAGAGGAGGAATGTGGGGAAGGTCAAATTTCAGACACAAAAAACCCCGGTCTTTCGACCAGGGTCTTTGCTATCGATGCCGAATCAACCAGAGGTTGCTTTCGGTGTTTCAAGGCGTTCAGTGGTCCTTGAAACAGATATGGCGCAGCGGACGGGACTCGAACCCGCGACCCCCGGCGTGACAGGCCGGTATTCTAACCGACTGAACTACCGCTGCGTATCGCTTTGAGCTGACGCTCAAGTAACTCGTTTGACTGAAAGCTTCGGTGCTTTTCAATCGCGAACCAGATAGTGTCTGACTCGTTAAATATGGCGCAGCGGACGGGACTCGAACCCGCGACCCCCGGCGTGACAGGCCGGTATTCTAACCGACTGAACTACCGCTGCGCGTCGGTGCAGGCACTTTCAGCCTACGCTCTTGCTTACGCAAGTATCTCGGGAGTGGTGGGTGATGACGGGATCGAACCGCCGACATTCTGCTTGTAAGGCAGACGCTCTCCCAGCTGAGCTAATCACCCGTTTGCATCTCCGAGGCCGCGAAATTTACGCAGGTAGCGAACCTAAGTCAATAGCAGGATTGAAGTTTTTCTAAAAAAGACGAAATTGCTTCATTCCGTATAAATCATCTTCTTGGTCATGCCGCCATCGACCACGAATTCCTGCCCCGTCACAAACCCTGCATTCTTCGACAGCAACCACGCCACCATCGCCGCCACATCCTCGACCGTCCCTACCCTGCCCGCAGGATGCTGGGCATGATCGGTATCGGTCAGCGGCTCCGCGCGCCGGGCGGATGGATCCCGCGCATCGATCCAGCCCGGACTGACCGCATTGACGCGAATCTCCGGCCCCAAGCTGATCGCCAGCGCGTGAGTCAACGCCAGCAAACCACCCTTGCTCGCCGCATAGGCTTCCGTATCAGGTTCCGACTGCGCCGCACGGGTCGAGGCCAGATTGACGATCGCCCCGTTGTGCGCACGCAGATACGGCGCGCAGTGCTTGGCCAGCAACATCGGCCCACCAAGGTTCACCGCCAGCACCCGATTCCAGTAAGCCAGATCGAGGCTTTCCAGCGTGATGTTGTGCGGATCGGCCACGGCGGCATTGCACACCAACGCATCCAGACGACCGAACTGTCCCAGCACCTCAGCGACACCCAACGCCACCTGGCTTTCGTCCGCAACGTCCATGGCGATGAACCAGGCGTTTTCGCCCAGCACTTTCGCCACTTTCGAACCCCGCGCACGGTCCAGATCCGTCAACACCACCTGCCAGCCTTCGCTGATCAGCCATGCCGCGATACCCAGACCGATCCCGCGCGCGGCACCCGTGACCAATGCAACGCGGCCATGGGTGCCAATCTTTGGCGTAGACAATTCGATCACAACGCCGCCAGACCGCGCGACAGGTCGGCTTGCAGGTCAGCGACGTCTTCCAGACCGACCGCAATGCGGATCAGGCTGTCACGAATCCCCGCCGCTTCACGCTCCTGCGGCGCCAGACGGCCGTGGGACGTGGTGCTCGGATGGGTGATGGTGGTTTTGCTGTCACCCAGGTTGGCGGTGATCGAGATCAAACGGGTCGCATCGATGAAGCGCCAGGCGCCCTCTTTGCCGCCCTTCACCTCAAAGCTCACAACGGCGCCAAAGCCTTTCTGCTGACGCTGAGCCAGTTCGTGCTGCGGATGGCTCTTGAGGCCGGCGTAATGCACCTTCTCGATACCGTCCTGCTGCTCCAGCCATTCGGCCAGTTGCTGGGCGTTGGCGCAGTGCGCCTTCATCCGCAGGTTCAGGGTTTCCAGACCCTTGAGGAAGATCCAGGCGTTGAACGGGCTCAGGGTCGGCCCGGCGGTACGCAGGAAACCGACGATTTCTTTCATCTGCTCGCTGCGACCGGCAACCACGCCGCCCATGCAACGGCCCTGGCCATCGATGAACTTGGTGGCAGAGTGCACGACGATGTCTGCGCCCAATTTCAGCGGCTGCTGCAAGGCAGGCGTGCAGAAGCAATTGTCGACTACCAGCATCGCACCCTTGGCGTGCGCGATTTCCGACAGCGCGGTGATATCCACCAGCTCAGCCAACGGATTGGACGGCGACTCGACGAACAGCAATTTGGTGTTGGACTTGATCGCTGCGTCCCAGGCGGACAGATCGGCCAGCGGCACGTAATCGACTTCCACACCGAAACGCTTGAAGTACTTCTCGAACAGGCTGATGGTCGAGCCGAACACGCTGCGCGACACCAGCACATGATCGCCGGCACTGCACAGGCTCATCACCACCGCCATGATCGCTGCCATGCCCGTCGCCGTGGCTACGGCTTGTTCGGCACCTTCCAGCGCAGCAATTCGCTCTTCGAACGAGCGAACGGTCGGGTTGGTGTAACGCGAGTAAACGTTGCCCGGCACTTCCCCGGCAAACCGTGCGGCGGCGTCAGCGGCGGTACGGAACACGTAGCTGGAAGTGAAGAACATCGGATCACCGTGCTCGCCTTCCGGCGTACGGTGCTGACCGGCACGTACGGCCAGGGTATCGAACGCTACGCCTTCGAGGTCGCTGTCCAGCCGACCGGCATCCCATTCCTGACTCATGCTGTCACTCCTTGCCCTGTTCTCGATAAATAAAAGTCTTTTGCCAGATACAAAACCGGCCCCTAAGGGCCGGTTGAAACTCAGTTGTTGTACAGATCGATGATCGCACTGACCGCCTGGGTCTTGACCTTCGAGGCATCGTTGCGTGCCTGTTCGATCTTGTTCAGGTAAGCCTCGTCGACGTCGCCGGTGACGTACTTGCCGTCGAACACTGCGCAATCGAAGTTTTCGATCTTGATCTTGCCGCCGCCGACCGCTTCGATCAAGTCAGGCAGGTCCTGATAGATCAGCCAGTCAGCGCCGATCAGGTCAGCGACATCCTGAGTCGAACGGTTGTGCGCGATCAGCTCATGAGCGCTCGGCATGTCGATACCGTACACGTTCGGGAAGCGAACAGCCGGAGCCGCCGAGCAGAAGTAGACGTTTTTCGCGCCAGCTTCGCGGGCCATCTGGATGATCTGCTTGCAGGTGGTGCCGCGAACGATCGAGTCATCCACCAGCATCACGTTCTTGCCGCGGAATTCCAGTTCGATGGCGTTGAGCTTCTGGCGTACCGATTTCTTGCGCGCGGCCTGACCGGGCATGATGAAGGTACGGCCGATGTAACGGTTCTTGACGAAGCCTTCGCGGAATTTCACGCCCAGATGGTTGGCCAGCTCCAGCGCTGCGGTGCGGCTGGTGTCCGGAATCGGGATGACCACGTCGATGTCGTGCTCAGGACGCTCGCGCAGGATCTTCTCGGCCAGCTTCTCACCCATGCGCAGACGGGCCTTGTAGACCGACACGCCGTCGATGATCGAGTCCGGACGCGCCAGGTAGACGTGTTCGAAAATGCACGGGGTCAGGGACGGATTGGTCGCGCACTGACGGGTGTGCAGCTTGCCGTCTTCAGTGATGTAGACCGCTTCGCCCGGCGCCAGGTCGCGGATCAGGGTGAAACCGAGCACGTCAAGCGAAACGCTTTCGGAAGCGATCATGTACTCGACGCCTTCGTCGGTGTGACGCTGGCCGAACACGATCGGGCGGATGCCGTGCGGGTCACGGAAACCGACGATGCCGTAACCGGTCACCATCGCCACGACCGCGTAACCACCGACGCAACGGTTATGCACGTCGGTCACGGCGGCAAACACGTCTTCTTCGGTCGGTTGCAGCTTGCCGCGCTGGGCCAGCTCGTGAGCGAACACGTTCAGCAGCACTTCCGAGTCGGAACTGGTGTTGACGTGACGCAGATCGGATTCGTAGATCTCTTTGGCCAACTGTTCAACGTTGGTCAGGTTACCGTTGTGCGCCAGAGTGATGCCGTAAGGCGAGTTGACGTAGAACGGCTGAGCCTCGGCCGAGGTCGAGCTGCCGGCAGTCGGGTAACGGACGTGGCCGATACCCATGTGGCCGACCAGGCGCTGCATGTGACGCTGTTGAAACACGTCACGCACCAGGCCATTGTCCTTGCGCAAGAACAACCGGCCATCATGGCTGGTCACGATACCGGCAGCGTCCTGGCCGCGGTGCTGGAGCACGGTTAGCGCGTCATACAGCGCCTGATTGACGTTCGACTTACCGACGATACCGACGATGCCACACATGCGACGCAACCCCTACTTAATGGATCTGAACTGAACAACACTCACTGAGGCGTTTTGGCCGACGGCAAGAGTTGCTCCTTGAACGGAATATCAGCGGGTACGCTGATTCCGCTGGCAAGCCACTGACTGCTCCACCCGAGAATCAGGTTCTTGGACCAGTCTGCGACCAATAGAAACTTTGGCACGAGCTGTGATTCTTTCCACCACCCGTCCTGCTGTACCGGCCCCAGGCTCAACAGCCCGACCGCCACGACCACCAGCAACACGCCACGCGCAGCGCCGAAGGCCATGCCGAGGAATCGATCGGTCCCGGACAACCCGGTGACGCGAACCAACTCGCCGATAAGATAATTGATCATTGCGCCCACGATCAGTGTGGCGACAAACATGATGGCACAGCCCGTGATCACACGAGCCGACGGTGTTTGAATGTATCCGGCGAGGTATTCGGACAGTGAGCCACCGAACATCCAGGCAACGGCTCCTGCGATGATCCAGGTCACCAGCGACAATGCTTCTTTGACGAAGCCGCGGCTCAAACTGATCAAAGCGGAGATGGCGATGATTGCAACGATCGCCCAGTCAACCCAGGTAAATGGCACAGTGCAGCCTACAGACGGATAAGGCGGCGCATTTTAGCAGAGCGCAGGGCTGTCGGTAAGCTGCGAATGTCAGTGCATTTCAATCGGGGCGATAGATTTCAGCCACGCTCGGGCTGGAAGCGCACCACAAACCCCTTGAGGTTCTGCTGGCGGCTCAACAGATCGCGCAGACGATCGGCTTCGGCGCGATCGATCAGCGGACCGACGAACACCCGGTTCTTGCCATCGGCGGAACGGATGTAAGCGTTGTAACCCTGACTGCGCAAGGTTTTCTGCAGGCTTTCAGCGCTGGCACGGCTGGACAGACTGGCCAGTTGCACCGACCAGCTCACCGACAGGCCATTGGCATCGACGCGGCTTTGAGTGGTATCGGGTTTGGCAGACAGCGCAGCGATCGGCTGGGCCGGGGCCGTGGTTGGCTTGACCACGGGAGCTGGAGCAGGCGTCGGTGCAACCGGTTTGGCTACAGGCGCCGGAGCCGGGGCTGGCGCGGCGGAAGCAATCGGTGCCGCTGGCGCAGCCTGCTCGGCGACTTCGTCATCGCTCGGCACTGGCTCTTGCGGCAGAACCTGCGGCTCGGGCACGGCCACGGTTTCCATCTGGATCTGCGCCACGGCAGGCGCCTGCGGTGCGGCCGGCGCATCGACGGTTACCTGACGCTGCTCATCCTGACGGGAAAACAGCATCGGCAGGAAAATCACCGCCAGCGCCACCAGCACCAGGGCACCGACCATGCGCTGTTTGTACGCTTTATCCAGCAAAGCCATTTGCCGCTTCCTCCGTGGAGCGCCGAGACAGCCATTCGAGGGCCTCGGCGACACAATAAAATGATCCGAACAGCAAGATCTCGTCGTCGCTGGTGGCCACTGCACACTGCCCTTCCAGCGCAGCCGCCACACTGTCATAAGACGTGACCGACGCGCCAAGGTTCTGCAGTGCAACATTCAATTCAGCCACCGGACGCGCACGCGGCGAATCCAGCGGCGCCACCGCCCAATGCTGGACGCTGGCATTCAATTCACCGATGACACCGTCCAGATCCTTGTCCGCCAACAGGCCGAACACCGCCAGACGCTTGCCGACCGGTGGACGCGCAGCCAGACGCCGCGCCAGATACTCCGCCGCATGCGGGTTATGGCCAACGTCCAGCAGCAGGTTCAAGCGCTTGCCGTTCCATTCGAACGAACGACGATCCAGGCGACCGACCACGCAAGTCGCCTGCAACGCCGCAACAATCTGTTTGGCATCCCATGGCAAACCGAGCAGCAGATAAGCCTGCAACGCCAGCGCGGCGTTCTCCATCGGCAGATCAAGCAGCGGCAAATCACGCAACTCGACGACCTGACCGTCAGCATTAGTGCCGCGCCACTGCCAGAATTGATCCGTGATACCCAGATCGAAATCACGCCCGCGCAGGAAGAACGGGCAAGCAAGCTCGCGCGCCTTGTCCAGCAGGGGCTGTGGAGGATTCAGATCGCCGCACAGCGCAGGTTTGCCCTGACGGAAAATCCCGGCCTTCTCGAAGGCCACGGATTCGCGGGTATTGCCCAGGTAATCCGCATGGTCGACACCGATGCTGGTGACCAGCGCGATATCGGCATCGACCACGTTGACCGTGTCCAGACGCCCTCCCAGACCGACTTCCAGCACCACCGCATCGAGCCCGGCCTGTTGAAACAGCCAGAACGCCGCCAGGGTGCCCATTTCGAAGTAAGTCAGGGAAGTGTCGCCGCGCCCCGCCTCGACCGCCGCGAAGGCTTCGCACAGCTGCGCGTCAGTGGCTTCGACGCCATTGAGCTGCACCCGCTCGTTGTAACGCAGCAGGTGCGGAGAATTGTAGACACCGACGCTCAGGCCCTGCGCCCGCAGCAATGAAGCCACGAAAGCGCAGGTCGAACCCTTGCCGTTGGTGCCGGTGACCGTAATCACCCGAGGCGCCGGCTGGCCCAGTCCCATGCGGGACGCTACCTGTTGCGAACGCTCCAGCCCCATGTCGATGGCCGATGGATGCAACTGTTCAAGGTAGGCGAGCCACTCGCCAAGGGTGCGCTCGGTCATACGTTGGCAGGCACCGGCGGAACGACGATCGGCTCGATCGGCGCGGCAACGAAGGTCGGGGTCGGCTTGCCGGTCAGTTGCGCCAGCAGGTTGCCCAGACGCGGACGCAGTTCGCGACGGTCGATGATCAGGTCGATTGCACCGTGCTCCAGCAGGAACTCGCTGCGCTGGAAGCCTTCCGGCAGTTTTTCACGCACGGTCTGCTCGATCACGCGCGGACCGGCGAAGCCGATCAGGGCTTTAGGCTCGCCGACGATCACGTCGCCCAGCATCGCCAGACTGGCGGAAACGCCGCCGTAGACCGGGTCGGTCAGCACGGAGATGAACGGAATGCCTTCTTCACGCAGACGCGCCAGCACAGCCGAAGTCTTGGCCATCTGCATCAGCGAGATCAGGGCTTCCTGCATCCGCGCGCCACCGGAGGCGGAGAAGCAGACCATCGGGCAACGGTTTTCCAGCGCGTAGTTGGCGGCGCGTACGAAGCGCTCACCGACGATGGCGCCCATGGAACCGCCCATGAAGCTGAATTCGAACGCCGAAACCACGACAGGCATGCCCAGCAGGGTGCCGCTCATGGAAACCAGTGCGTCTTTCTCGCCGGTCTGCTTCTGGGCAGCGACCAGACGGTCCTTGTACTTCTTGCCGTCGCGGAATTTCAGACGGTCAACCGGCTCCAGGTCGGCGCCCAGTTCGGCACGGCCTTCGGCGTCCAGGAAGATGTCGATGCGCGCACGTGCACCGATGCGCATGTGGTGGTTGCACTTAGGGCAAACGTCCAGGGTCTTTTCCAGCTCCGGACGATACAGCACAGCCTCGCAGGACGGGCATTTGTGCCACAGACCTTCAGGGACCGAGCTCTTCTTGACCTCGGAACGCATGATCGAAGGGATCAGCTTGTCTACCAACCAGTTGCTCATGCTTTCTTTCTCCAGTACCGGCGGCCCGAACGCTCTGGTTCGCGGCCCCGCGTATGCCCTTCAGCTAAATTCATGTGTGGCGATGATCGGCCGGGCTGCCGGGTCAGCGGAACTGACCTGCGTACACCCCGAAAAGACCCTCAGCCTCTTTTCTACAGAGCTGTGGACGGCGGCAGTCTGCCAGCCGTCACATCAGCGTACGGCGTTGATGAATGCACGAATCTTTGCGTGATCCTTGATGCCCTTGCTCGCCTCTACCCCGCCGCTGACATCCACGGCATAAGGCCGCACCCGGGCGATCGCATCGGCGACGTTCTCCGGCGTCAGGCCGCCGGCCAGAATCAACGGTTTGCTCAAGCCTTGCGGAATCAATGACCAGTCGAACGCCTCGCCGGTTCCGCCGGGCACGCCTTCGACATAAGTGTCGAGCAGCACACCGCTGGCGCTCGGGTAGGCGTTGCAAGCGGCGGCGATGTCATCGCCGGCCTTGACCCGCAAGGCCTTGATGTACGGCCGGTGCCAGCCTTCGCAGTCGGCGGCGGTTTCGTCGCCGTGAAACTGCAGCAGATCCAGCGGCACGGCATCGAGGACTTCCCCGAGCTCGCAGCGGCTGGCATTGACGAACAGCCCGACCGTGGTCACGAACGGCGGCAATGCGGCGATGATCGCCCGCGCCTGCTGCACGGTCACGGCCCGCGGACTTTTAGCGTAGAACACAAAACCGATGGCATCGGCCCCGGCCTCGACGGCTGCCAACGCATCTTCTATGCGGGTAATCCCGCAAATCTTGCTGCGAACGGCCGACATGTCGATAAAAACCCCAAGGCAAATCCGAGAAAGTCCCGGATGGTAACAAATGCGTTCGAGGGCGTCAGCCGTCAAGTTCCGAGAAACCCGTAAGGAAATGTGGCCCGATGAAACGCTCGGGCAACGGGAACTCGTCGTGGTACTCGACCTGCACCAGATACAGGCCGAACGGATGCGCCGTGACCCCGCCGGAACGCCGCTCGCGGCTCTCCAGCACTTCTTTCATCCACTCCACCGGCCGCTCGCCGGCACCGATGGTCATCAGCACCCCGGCAATGTTGCGCACCATGTGGTGCAGGAACGCGTTGGCGCGGATATCCAGAACGATCATTTTGCCGTGACGGGTCACGCGCAGGTGGTGCATCTTCTTGATCGGCGACTTGGCCTGGCACTGGCCGGCACGGAAGGCACTGAAATCATGGGTACCGATCAGGTACTGCGCGGCTTCGGCCATGCGCTCGACGTCCAGCGGACGGTGATTCCAGGTGATTTCTTCGTTGAGATGCGCCGGGCGGATCTGATCGTTGTAGATCACGTAGCGATAGCGCCGGGCAATCGCCTTGAATCGCGCATGGAAATGCGCCGGCATGATCTTCGCCCAACTGACGCTGATGTCGTGGGGTAGATTGATGTTGGCGCCCATGACCCAGGCTTTCAGCGAACGGTCGACCTGGGTATCGAAATGCACCACTTGCCCGCAGGCATGCACACCGGCATCGGTGCGACCGGCACATTGCAGCGAGATCGGCGAGTCGGCGACCTTCGACAGGGCTTTTTCCAGGGTTTCCTGCACGGTGAGCACACCGGTGGACTGGCGCTGCCAGCCGCTGTAGCGCGAGCCCTTGTATTCAACGCCCAGCGCGACGCGGAAAAAGCCTTCGGGTGCCATTTCGGCGGCCGGGTTATCTATGTTTGCCAAGTCGGTACAGCCTGCTGATCTACAAAGCCGGGCATTATAAGGCGGCGGGACGGGGAAACCAGACCCAAACAAAAACGGCAGCCTCATGGGCTGCCGTTTTGTTTACCGCTGAATGCCGACTCAGGCCAGATGCGAAAGCATTTCGCTCGCTTCGCTCTTCTGCTTGTCGTTCCCCTCGCTGATGACTTCATTGAGGATGTCGCGCGCGCCGTCGTTGTCGCCCATGTCGATGTAGGCCTGAGCCAGATCGAGCTTGGTTGCGGCTTCGTCGGTCCCGGACAGGAAGTCGAAGTCATCCTCACCCAGATCATCACCCAGCGCGGCATCAGCTTCGGTGAAGCTTGGCTCGTTGATGCTGCTCGACAGACGATCCAGCTCGGCGTTGACGTCGTCCAGTTCAGCGGCGAACGCATCCGGCTCGGCAGGCGCCGCGTCCATTTCGTCAGCCAGGGACAGGTCGAAATCGGCTGGCAGCTCCAGATCGTCCTGCGGCACGTCGGCCACGGTTGGGGTTTCGACCAGCGGCAGATCCTTCACGCCCTCGTCCAGATCCAGCAGGAAGTCATCGTCTGCCAACTCGACCGGCGCAGGCGCCGGATCGGCGCCGAGGTCCAGATCCAGGTCGAAGTCCGACAGGTCGTCGAGGTTTTCCTTGATGTCGGTCTGCTGTTGCAGCACCGACTCGAAGCTCAGGTCGTCGTCAGTCGGGAACGCGTCCAGCTCGACCGGCGCTTCCGGCTCGACAGCCGCCACAGGCTCAACCGGCGTGATGTTGTCGAGATCGTCGAGGCTCAGGTCGAAAGCGCTGTCCAGTTCGTCATCAGCCGCAGCAGGCGCTTCAGGCTCGTCAAGCAACAGCTCCTTGACGTAATCCTCGTCCAGCTCGGCGGCAATGGCCGCTGCCGCCAGACCGCTGGCCGCGACGACCGCCATGGCCGGGAAGCGGCTTTTCAGCTCTTCGACCTTGGCGAAGTTGTCGCCATTGGCAACCAGTTGACGCTCCTGACCGACGAAGGCATCGCGATCACCTTGGCGACCGTAAACTTCCATCAATTTCAGACGCAGATCGCTGCGCTGCGGCTCCAGACTCACGCCCTCCTCCAGCAGCGCGGCCGCTTGATTCAGGCGACCGCCGTCGATGTGCGACTGCGCCTTGTCCAGCACGTCGTCGGAACGCTCGGCGGCCGGCGCCACCAACGGCGCGGCGATCGGCTCGGCCATCACCACTGGCGCAACTACAGCAGCAGCGGCGGCAGGCGCCGGAGCTGGAGCTGGAGCTGGAGCTGGAGCTGGAGCTGGAGCTGGAGTCAGCTTGACGCTGGCAGCTGGCACTTCCAGACCTTCGAAGCTGCTTTCCGGCAGATCGAGGTCCTGGGAGAAGGATTGCTCCTCCAGCGCACGGGCCATGCGCAGGTGTTTTTCGGCTTCCTGTTGCGCCTTGCGGCGACGGGCCAGCAGCAACAGCAGGAGCAGCAGAACCACTGCGCCGCCACCGACCAGACCCAGCAGGATCGGATTGGTCAGCAGTTCGTTGAAGGTTTTCTCGTCATCGGCGGCGGGCGTCGTTTCAACCACAGGCTCGACAACCGGCTCGACCGGTGCCGGAGCAGCAGCCTCAGGCGCGGCCGGGGCCGCCTCTGCCGGAGTAGCCGGCGGCGTGGCCGCCAGTTCCGCGGTGATCGCCGGCACTACTGGCGCAGTCGCGGTGGCTGGAGCAGCGCCCGAACCTTCGGCCTGCATTTTCGCCAGTTGATTGTTCTTCAGCTCGATCAGGCGTTGCAGCTTGTCCAGCTGACTTTGCAGATCGGCCATGCGGCTTTTCAGTTCTTCGTTGTCACGACGGGTGGTGTCGAGACTTTCCTGAGTGACCGCCAGCTTGTTGCTCAGGGCCTTGGCATCGCCGGCCGGGCCCTTGCCACGCGCCTTGGCGCTTTCGGCGGACACCAGGCTCAGGTTGTCCTTGGCGTTTTGCGCAGCAGCGGTATTGGCGCGACCACGATTGGTCGCATCGAGTTGCTGCTGACCGGTGCCCGGCTTGGCCACATAACGACGGCCCTGACGCCAGGCTTCGTTCTGCGCCGCCACTTCGGCAATCGCCTTGGACTGCGGCAGTGCGGTGCTTTGCACCTGATCCGGAAGACGCAGCACCTGACCGGTTTTCAGGCGGTTGATGTTGCCGCCGATGAACGCGTCCGGGTTCAAAGCCTGGATCGCCAGCATGGTCTGCTGCACCGAACCGCCAGTGCGCGCCTTGGCGGCGATTTCCCACAGGGTGTCGCGCGGCGTGGTGGTGTGGGTCGAATGCGTGGCGCCGGTGGTCGGTGCGGTGATGGTTTGCGCTGGCGCTGGTTGAGCGGCGGCGTCAGCGGTCTGCGGCGAGAACTTCGACGGATCCAGCAGCACGCTGTAATCACGCAGCAGACGGCCGTTCGGCCACATCACCTGCACGAGGAATTTCACCATCGGTTCCGACAGCGGCTTGCTCGACGTTACGCGCAGCACGCTTTTGCCGCTGGCGTTGAGCACCGGGGTGAAAGTCAGATCATTGAGGAAGGCCTGGCGATCGACGCCGGCCTTGGCGAAATCTTCGGGCGAGGCCAGGTTCGGCACCACTTCGGCAGCGGTCAGATCCTTGACATCGAGCAGCTCGATTTCCGCCACCAGCGGCTGGTTCAGGGTCGACTTCAGGGTCAGCTCCCCGAGCCCGAGGGCATGCGCCATACCGGAGGACAGCGCCGAGGCGGCCGCTATTGCTAACACCAGTTTGCGAACTTGAACCATAGCCTCTTCCTTTGTTTGAACGTTCCTCGGCCAGCGAGAAGATATTGATTGTCGCTGCCGTAAGGCATTGCGCGCGACGACGACAGCATGCCGCGCGCGATCATTTCTTTGATGCCCCGGAAAGTCCCGGAGGGTGACACGTCATCGAGTGCTCCGGCCAAGCATAGCGCTCGCCTAGAATCAGTCGACAAATTGTTGCCAAGTATCTTTTACAGCAGGTCTTTTATCAACAACTCGGCGACCTGCACGGCGTTGAGGGCCGCACCTTTGCGTACGTTATCTGACGTCAGCCACAGATTAAGTTCCGACGGTTCGTCGACACCGGCACGCACGCGCCCGACGTAGACCACGTCCTGCCCCACCGCGTCACCGACGGCGGTTGGATAATCGCCGGCCTCGACCAGCTCGATACCCTCGGCCTCTTCAAGCGCAGCATTGACCTTTTCCAGGTCGACCGCGCTCGCTGACTGCAAGGTCACGCTAAAGCTATCGCCAAAAAACACCGGGGCTTGAACGCAAGTTGCGGAAATCTTTAATAAAGGCTTGGCCAGCACCTGACGCAGCTCGCGAACCAGACGTTTTTCCAGCAGCGTATGGCCCTGCGTGTCCGGCGTACCAACCTGAGCCAGCAGGTTGAAAGCCATCTGCCGGTCGAAGAAAGTCGGCTCCAGCGGACGCATGTTCAGCAGTTCGGCGGTCTGGCGCGCCAGCTCGGTCACGGCTTCGCGGCCTTGGGCAGAAACCGCCAGATTGGCGGTGACATGCACGTATTGCAGCTCGATCAGATCGAGCAGCGGCGCCAGCACCACAGCCAACGTAGTAGCCGACGGGCTCGGGCTGCTGACCTGGAACGGTACTTTCAAACCGGCCAGCACATCGGCATTGGCTTCCGGCACCACTTGCGGCGCCTGATCCGCCGGCAAGGCGCCAGACAAATCAACCAGCGAGCAACCTGCCGCATGCGCACGGGCGGCGTAACTCAAAGTGATGGCCGGGCCGGCGGCAAAGAACGCAAGCTTGACCTTGCTGAAATCGAACTCGTCGACTTCGCGCACGCGCACGTTCTTGTTGCGAAACAGCACCGAGCTGCCCGCGGATTCGCTGCTGGCCAGCAGGTGCAACGTGCCGACCGGGAAATCGCGCTCTTCGAGAATCTGCACGAGGGTTTCGCCGACAGTACCGGTGGCGCCGATCACGGCAATATCAAGGGTCTGGGTCATGTTGCTACCTCTGGCGAAACGGGGGGAGCGGCACTTTACCGGGTGAGTCGCACACAGGCAATTCGCGCCCGCCACGAAGAGCGGACGCGGAGCGTCCATGGCTGCATTCCCACGCAGAGCGTGGGAACGATCAACAGGTACAAAAAAACCCGCGCCTCTTGCAAGGCGCGGGTTCTTTCATTGCATCAAGCGATCAACGCTCAAGCAGGATCCGCAGCATGCGGCGCAGCGGTTCGGCCGCGCCCCACAGCAGTTGGTCGCCGACGGTGAAAGCACCGACGAACTGCGAACCCATGTTCAGCTTGCGCAGACGACCGACCGGTACGTTCAGGGTGCCGGTGACTTTCGTCGGGCTCAGCTCCTGCATGCTGATTTCGCGCTGGTTAGGCACCAGCTTGACCCAAGGGTTGTGCTGGCTGATCAGCCCTTCGATGTCGGCGATCGGCACATCTTTGTTCAGCTTGATGGTCAGCGCCTGGCTGTGGCAACGCATGGCGCCGATGCGCACGCAGATGCCGTCGACCGGGATCGGGCTCTTGAAGCGACCGAGGATCTTGTTGGTCTCGGCCTGGGCCTTCCACTCTTCACGGCTCTGGCCGTTCGGCAGCTCCTTGTCGATCCACGGGATCAGGCTGCCGGCCAGCGGTACGCCGAAGTTTTCGGTCGGGTACGCGTCGCTGCGCATGGCGTCGGCCACACGACGGTCGATGTCGAGGATCGCGCTGGCAGGATCAGCCAGTTGATCGGCGACAGCGGCGTGGGTCGCACCCATCTGCTTGATCAGTTCACGCATGTTCTGCGCGCCGGCACCGGAGGCCGCCTGATAGGTCATGGCGCTCATCCACTCCACCAGACCGGCCTCGAACAGACCGCCCAGGCCCATCAGCATCAGGCTGACGGTGCAGTTGCCGCCGATGTAGTTCTTGGTGCCCGCGTCGAGCTGCTGGTCGATGACCTTGCGGTTGACCGGATCGAGGATGATGACGGCGTCGTCGTTCATCCGCAGGCTCGAGGCCGCGTCGATCCAGTAACCCTGCCAGCCGGCTTCGCGCAGCTTCGGGAACACTTCGCTGGTGTAGTCGCCGCCCTGGCAGGTCAGGATCACGTCGAGGGTCTTCAGCTCTTCAATGCTGTAAGCGTCCTTGAGCGGAGCAATGTCCTTGCCCACGGACGGGCCTTGGCCACCGACATTGGAAGTGGTGAAAAACACCGGCTCGATAAGATCGAAATCCTGCTCTTCCAGCATCCGCTGCATGAGCACGGAACCGACCATGCCGCGCCAACCGATCAGACCTACACGTTTCATCGCAACTACACCTTCTTGAAAAGTGGGCCGCTGCTTTGTATTGAATTTCGCAGCGGGCCCGAGAGATTACAGATTCCGCAGCGCGGCGACTACTGCGTCACCCATTTCCTGCGTACCGACTTTAGTGCAACCGGTCGAAAAGATGTCGCCGGTGCGCAGACCTTGATCCAGCACCACGCTGACCGCTTTCTCGATGGCATCCGCCGCTTGGTGCAGATTGAAGCTGTAACGCAGCATCATCGACACCGACAGAATGGTCGCCAGCGGGTTGGCGATGCCTTTGCCGGCGATGTCCGGCGCCGAACCGTGGCAAGGCTCGTACATGCCCTTGTTGTTGGCGTCCAGCGAGGCCGACGGCAGCATGCCGATGGAACCGGTGAGCATCGACGCTTCGTCGGACAGGATGTCGCCGAACATGTTGTCGGTGACGATCACGTCGAACTGCTTCGGCGCACGCACCAGTTGCATGGCGGCGTTGTCGACGTACATGTGGCTCAGCTCGACGTCCGGGTAATCCTTGGCGACCTGCTCGACCACTTCACGCCACAGTTGGCTGGACGCCAGTACGTTGGCCTTGTCCACCGAGCACAGCTTCTTGCCACGCACGCGGGCCATGTCGAAACCGACACGGGCGATACGGCGGATTTCGCTTTCGCTGTACGGCAGCGTGTCGTAGGACTGACGCTCGCCGTTTTCCAGGGTACGGGTGCCACGCGGCGCGCCGAAATAGATGCCGCCGGTCAGCTCACGGACGATCAGGATGTCCAGGCCGGCAACGATTTCCGGCTTCAGGCTCGAAGCGTCAGCCAGTTGCGGGTACAGGATCGCCGGACGCAGGTTGCCGAACAGGCCCAGTTGCGCACGGATTTTCAGCAGGCCGCGCTCAGGGCGGATGTCACGCTCGATGGTGTCCCATTTCGGGCCGCCCACGGCGCCCAGCAGCACAGCGTCGGCTGCGCGGGCACGCTCGAGGGTTTCGTCGGCCAGCGGCACGCCGTGCTTGTCGATGGCGGCGCCACCGATCACGTCATGGCTCAGCTCGAAGCCCAGGCTGTACTTGTCGTTGGCCAGTTCCAGCACCTTGACCGCTTCGGCCATGATTTCCGGACCAATACCGTCGCCTGGGAGAATCAGAATCTGCTTGCTCATGCTTTCCTCGTGTCTTCAGTCGGTGCGCCATCGACTGGCGCGCCCGGAAAAATACTTATTGTTTCAGGATTACCTTTCAGCCCAGAGCACCAGTACATCTGTACTGAACGAACCATCGGCCTCAATCTCAAAATATTCGCGCACTTCGTTGCCCATCGATTGCTGCAACTGGCGGATCGCGGCGCGCATCACTTCGGGTGTGCGCATGCGCTCGACCCAGCTGTTGTAGTCCAGACGCAGGCGCTGACGCGTGGTGCTGCGGGTATGCAGACCGGCTTCGCTGACCTGGCGCAACCACTCACCGGCCGAATAATCGCGTACATGACTGGTGTCGCGCAGCACTTCGACGCTCTGCAAATAGGTGTCGAACAGCGGACTGCCCGGCGACAGCACATCGATGAACGCCGCCACGCCGCCCGGTTTCAGCACCCGGCGCACTTCGCGCAAGGCCACGCCGAGATCGCTCCAATGGTGCGCCGAATAGCGGCTGAACACGAAGTCGAATTCGCCATCGGCAAACGGCAGGCGCTCGGCGGCACCGTTGACCGTGGACACGTTGCTCAAGCCGCGATCAACCGCAGCGGCGGCGACCACGTCGAGCATCTGCTGCGACAGGTCGTACGCCACCACTTCTTTCACCAACGGGGCAACGTGAAAACTCACGTGCCCGGCGCCGCAACCCAGATCCAGCACCCGCGCCTCGCCCTGCCCCGCCAGTTCAGCCTGCAGCAGCGCAAATTCAGTGCCTTGAGCGTGAACGGCGCTGCTCAGGTAGGCGGCGGCCTGTTCACCGAATTGCTTTTGTACAACCTGACTGTGGGCGGTGCTGGTCATGGTCACATCCTGATAGCTGTGTTGTTTGAACTGCCCCTTCGCGAGCAAGCTCGCTCCCACAAGGGAATGCATTTCAAATGTGGGAGCGAGCTTGCTCGCGAAGGGGCCAGCCCTGACTACATCAATCTCACGCGTCGCGAAACAACCACGGCTGGCTCGCGCGATGCTTGGCTTCGAACGCGGCAATCGCATCGCCGTCCTGCAAGGTCAGGCCGATATCGTCCAGACCGTTGAGCAGGCAATGCTTGCGGAACGCGTCGATCTCGAAGCGGTAGACCTTGCCGTTCGGGCTGGTCACGGTCTGCTCGTGCAGATCGATCTGCAACTGATAACCCGGCGCGGCCTCGACTTGCTTGAACAGTTCGTCGACTTCAGCATCGCTCAAGATGATCGGCAGCAAACCGTTCTTGAAGCTGTTGTTGAAGAAAATGTCGGCATAGCTCGGCGCGATGATGCTGCGGAAACCGTATTCTTCCAGCGCCCACGGCGCGTGCTCACGGCTGGAGCCGCAACCGAAGTTCTCGCGGGCCAGCAACACGCTGGCGCCCTGATAACGCTCGGCGTTGAGCACGAATTCCTTGTTCAGCGGACGCTTGGAGTTGTCCTGATACGGCTGACCCACATCGAGGTAACGCCACTCGTCGAACAGGTTCGGGCCGAAACCGGTGCGCTTGATCGACTTCAGAAACTGCTTCGGAATGATCTGGTCAGTGTCGACGTTGGCACGATCCAGAGGCGCGACGAGACCAGTGTGCTGGGTAAAAGCTTTCATGCTGCGCTCCTTTAGATCAATTCACGAACGTCGATGAAACGACCGTTCACCGCCGCCGCAGCGGCCATGGCCGGGCTGACGAGGTGGGTACGGCCACCGGCGCCCTGACGGCCTTCGAAGTTACGGTTGGAGGTCGAGGCGCAATGCTCGCCGGACTCCAAACGGTCCGGGTTCATCGCCAGACACATCGAGCAACCCGGCTCGCGCCATTCGAAACCGGCTTCGAGGAAGATCTTGTCCAGACCTTCGGCTTCAGCCTGCGCCTTCACCAGACCCGAGCCCGGCACCACGATGGCCTGCTTGATGGTCGAAGCGACCTTGCGGCCCTTGGCGATCACAGCGGCAGCACGCAAGTCTTCGATCCGCGAGTTGGTGCAGGAACCGATGAATACGCGGTCGAGCTGAATGTCAGTGATCGCCTGATTGGCGGTCAAACCCATGTATTTCAAGGCACGGACGATCGAGTCGCGCTTGACCAGATCCATTTCCTTGGCCGGGTCCGGCACGTTCTGATCAACGGCCAGCACCATTTCCGGCGAAGTGCCCCAGCTGACTTGCGGCTTGATCTGCGCGGCGTCGAGCTCGACCACGGTGTCGAAATGCGCGTCGGCGTCGGACACTAGGTCTTTCCAAGACTCGACCGCCAGATCCCACTCGGCGCCTTTCGGAGCGAACGGACGACCGTTGACGTAATCCACAGTCTTCTGGTCCGCCGCCACCAGGCCCACGCGGGCGCCGGCTTCGATGGACATGTTGCAGATGGTCATGCGGCCTTCGATCGACAAATCGCGAATCGCGCTGCCGGCGAACTCAATGGCATGGCCGTTACCGCCGGCAGTGCCGATCTTGCCGATCACCGCGAGGACGATGTCCTTGGCGGTCACGCCGAACGGCAACTGGCCTTCGACGCGCACCAGCATGTTCTTCATTTTCTTGGCGACCAGGCACTGGGTGGCGAGCACGTGCTCGACCTCGGAAGTGCCGATCCCGTGAGCCAAGGCGCCGAACGCGCCGTGGGTCGAGGTGTGCGAGTCGCCGCAGACCACGGTCATGCCCGGCAAGGTCGCGCCCTGCTCCGGGCTGATCACGTGAACGATGCCCTGACGCACGTCGTTCATCTTGAATTCGACGATGCCGTATTCATCGCAGTTGTCGTCGAGGGTCTGAACCTGCAAACGCGAGACCTGGTCGGCAATGGCTTCGATGCCGCCCTTGCGCTCCGGGGTGGTCGGTACGTTGTGGTCCGGGGTGGCGATGTTGGCATCGATGCGCCACGGCTTGCGCCCGGCCAGACGCAGGCCTTCGAAGGCTTGCGGCGAGGTCACTTCGTGGATGATGTGACGATCGATATAGATCAGCGCCGAGCCATCGTCGCGCTGCTTGACCAAATGCGAATCCCAGAGCTTGTCGTAGAGCGTTTTGCCGGCCATCAGACGGTTCCTCATCAGCTTGTTTCTATGCCCTGGGCTTATCAATAACCCTTTGGCTTGTGAGGCCGATCCTATGGGGTTAGATTAAATAACTCAAATTCATATTTTTTATGCTTTGGATAACCAACTGGAATACGAACATGGACCTTGCCAACCTCAATGCTTTTATCGCAATTGCCGAGACCGGAAGCTTCTCCGGCGCCGGTGAACGGCTGCACCTGACGCAACCGGCGATCAGCAAACGCATCGCCGGGCTGGAGCAGCAATTGAATGTGCGGCTGTTCGACCGGCTCGGTCGTGAAGTGGGCCTGACCGAGGCCGGTCGGGCCCTGCTGCCAAGGGCTTATCAGATTCTCAACGTGCTGGACGACACGCGCCGCGCCCTGACCAACCTGACCGGCGAAGTCACGGGCCGCCTGACCCTGGCCACCAGTCACCACATCGGCCTGCACCGCTTGCCGCCCTTATTGAGGGAATACACCCGCCGCTACCCACAGGTGGCGCTGGATATTCAGTTCCTCGATTCGGAAGTGGCCTACGAGGAAATTCTCCATGGCCGCGCTGAGCTGGCGGTCATCACCCTGGCGCCGGAGCCGCATACGCTGGTCAAGGCCACGCCGGTCTGGGATGACCCGCTGGATTTCGTAGTCGCCCCGGAACATTCATTGATCAGCAATGGCGCCGTCACATTGGCGGACATTGCCGGTCATCCGGCGGTTTTCCCCGGCGGCAACACCTTTACTCACCATATTGTCCAACGGCTGTTCGAGGCTCAGGGCCTGACGCCGAACATCGCCATGAGCACCAACTACCTGGAAACCATCAAGATGATGGTGTCGATCGGCCTGGCCTGGAGCGTTTTGCCGCGCACGATGCTCGATGAACAGGTGGCGCGCATACCTTTACCGGGCATACAGCTCAGTCGCCAGCTAGGCTATATCCTGCACACTGAAAGGACGCTGTCGAATGCTGCACGGGCGTTTATGGCCCTGCTGGACGCTCAAATCGATCTGCCAGGGACTCTCGGCTAACTTGTGCTACTCCTATAGAGCTGCCGTCCCTGTGCCAAACGCCCACATCAGCTCAAGGCTTCTCGACAATGCCGAAATCTGTTGACCGTATTCCGCCGATGCCGCGTATTCAGGCCATTGATCCACGGCGTTCCGAGCAGAGCTGGGAGAGCGCGCCGCAATTGCTCGCGGCGCTCAACGGCGCCCGCCTCGGCGCCTGGTATTGGGACATCGAGCGCGGGCAGATCAGCTGGTCGCGGGGCACTCAGGCCTTGTTCGGCTTCGACCCGCGGCAACCGCTGCCCGAAGACCTGGAATACCTCGACCTGCTGCCGCCGGAAGACCGGGCGAAAACCATCCGCGCCTTTCACGCGGTGATTGCCGGCGCGCCGCTGGAACAGGCGATGCACCACCGCATCCGCTGGCCCGACGGCAGCCTGCACTGGCTGGAAATCAACGGCAGCCTGCTGCCGGACAAACACGGCCGGCCCCGAATGATCGGGGTGATCCGCGAAATCACCCACCAGCGGCAACGGGAACAGGCCCTCAGCAGCTCCGAAAAACGTTTCGCCACGCTGTTTCACCTGTGCCCGAACATGGTGCTGCTGACCCGTCAGGAAGACGGCCTGATCAGCGAGGCCAACCAGTATTTCGAAAGTCTGTTCGGCTGGCCGGTGCAGAGCGCCATCGGTCGCACCACCCTGGAACTGGGCCTGTGGGTGCATCCCGAGCAACGGGCGGAGCTGGTCAAGAAGACCAAGGCCAAGGGCGAACTGATCAGCATGGAGGTGCAGTTCCGCGCCAGCAACGGCCAGATCCACGACGGCATCCTCAGTGCGCAAAAGGTCGAACTCGAAGGCCAGCCGTACCTGCTCAGCACCTTCCTCGACACCACCGAGCGCAAAGCCGCCGAACATGCCCTGAAAGACAGCCAGGAACGCCTCGACCTGGCGCTGGATTCGGCGCAGCTCGGCACCTGGGACTGGCACATTCCCAGCGGCATGCTCTACGGCTCGGCCCGCGCTGCGCAATTACACGGCCTGGAGCCGAAACCGTTCCATGAATCGTTCGAAGAATTTTTCGAGGGCGTCCCCGGCGAAGAGCGCGACAGCATGCGCGATGCCTATCGCAGCCTGCGCGAAGGCCCGGCCGGCAATTATCAGCTGACTTACCGCGTGCAACTGCCGGACGGCAGCTCGCGTTATCTGGAAAGCCGCGCCCGCCTCTATCGTGACGACAACGGCGTGCCGCTGCGGATGGCCGGTACTCTTCTGGACATCACCGATCAGGTCGAACGCGAACAACGGCTGGTGGCTTCGGAAGAGAAATTCGCCACGCTGTTCCAGGTCAGTCCCGACCCGATCTGCGTGACGCGCCAGGAAACCGGGGAATTCATCGAGATCAACTCCAGTTTTTCCCAGACCTTCGGCTGGAGCGCCAGCGATGTGATCGGCCATACCGCCGAAGAAATCGGTCTATGGGACGCCTCGGCGAAAAGCCTGCAACGCATCGAACGGGTGATCCGCGAACAGGGCCTGAGCAATGTCGCGATCATCGTCCAGCACAAGGACGGTCAGTCGCTGACCTGCGTGATTTCCAGCCGCCAGATCAGCGTCGGCAACCAGCCGTGCATTGTCACCACGCTGCGCGACATTACCCAGCAACAGCGCTCGGAAGCGGCGCTCAAGGCCAGCGAAGAGAAATTCGCCAAGGCGTTTCACTCCAGCCCCGACGCGATCACCATCACCGAGCGCGACACCGGGCGCTATCTGGAGGTCAACGACGGTTTCTGCCGCCTCACCGGCTATCGCGCCGACGAAGTGGTGGGCAAAACCGTGTATCAGGTCGGCATCTGGGCCGAAGAAAAACAGCGTTCGGCACTGCTCGCCGAGCTACAGATCAAGGGCCGCGTACATCATCAGGAAATGCTCGGGCGCAACAAGCGCGGCGAGATCCTGACGGTGGAAGTCTCGGTCGAGCCGATCACCCTCAACGAAACCGCGTGCCTGTTGCTGACCGCACGGGACGTCAGCCTGCTGAAGAACGCCGAAGCGCAGATCCGCCACCTGGCCTATCACGACCCGCTGACCAACCTGCCCAACCGCGCACTGTTGATGGACCGCCTGAGCCAGCAGATCGCCCTGCTCAAGCGCCACAATTTGCGCGGTGCGCTGCTGTTTCTCGATCTGGATCACTTCAAGCACATCAACGACTCGCTGGGTCACCCGGTCGGCGACACGGTGCTGAAAATCATCACCGCACGGCTTGAGGCCAGCGTGCGCATGGAAGACACGGTTGCGCGGCTCGGTGGCGATGAGTTCGTGGTGTTGCTCAGCGGTCTGGAGGGGACGCGCAACGAAGTCAGCGCGCAAGTACGCGAGTTGGCCGACACCATTCGCGAGTTGCTGTCGGAGCCGATGTTCCTTGACGGCCAGCGCCTGCAAGTGACACCGAGCATCGGCGTGGCGCTGATTCCCGATCACGGCTCGACCCCGACCGACCTGCTCAAACGCGCCGACATCGCGCTGTACCGCGCCAAGGATTCCGGGCGCAACACCACGCAGATGTATCACAACACCATGCAGAAAGCGGCCAGCGAACGTCTGCGTATGGAGACCGACCTGCGCCTGGCGCTGTCCCGGGGCGAATTCGACGTGCATTACCAACCGCAGATCGACGCCCAGGACAACCGCATCATCGGCGCCGAAGCCCTGGTGCGCTGGAATCACCCGGAACTCGGCGCGCAATCGCCCACCGAATTCATCAAGGTCCTGGAGGACAGCGGGCTGATTCTGGAGGTCGGCACCTGGATCCTCGATGAAGCGTGCGAAGCCTTCAAGCAATTGATTGCCGAAAAGCTGATCGATCCCCTGGCCTTCAGTCTGTGCGTCAACATCAGCCCCCGGCAGTTCCGCCAGAACGACTTCGTCGAGCGCATCGAGCGCAGCATGAGCAGCCACGGCCTGCCCTGCTCCTTGCTGAAACTGGAGATCACCGAAGGCATCGTCATTCAGAACCTGGAAGACACCATCAGCAAAATGCGTCGCCTGAAAAAACTCGGCGTGAGTTTTGCCATGGACGATTTTGGCACCGGCTATTCATCGCTGACCTATCTGAAACGATTGCCGGTGGATACGCTGAAGATCGATCAATCGTTCATCCGCGACGCCACCACCGACCCCAACGACGCCGAAATCATCCGCGCCATCGTCGCCATGGCCCGCAGTCTGGAACTGGAAGTGATCGCCGAAGGCGTGGAAACCCCGGAACAGCTGGCCTTCCTGCAAGGGTTGGGCTGCCATTTGTATCAGGGTTATCTGCACAGTCGGCCGTTGCCGCTGGAGGGGCTGAAGGGATTGCTGGAATGACAGGCACAAAAAAGGGCGCCTTTCGGCGCCCTTCTTCTCGGTCGGCTTATTGCAGAGCCGGCTTCTGCGCCCCATTGATCGGGATGCGCTTGGCTTTCGCCTCTTCCGGGATCACGCGCAACAGGTCGATGCTCAACAGACCGTTGCTCAGGCCAGCGGCCTTGATCTCGATGTGATCGGCCAGGCGGAACGACAACTTGAATGCACGCTGGGCGATGCCCTGGTGCAGGAAAGTGACGCCTTCGTTGGCATCACGCTTGCCGCCACTGATGGTCAGCACGCCTTTCTCGACTTGCAGGTCCAGGTCTTCTTCCTGGAAACCGGCCGCCGCCACGACGATGCGGTATTGATCGTCACCGTGTTTTTCAACGTTGTAAGGCGGATAGGTGCTGCCTGGCTCGTTGCGCAGGGCGGCTTCGAACAGGTCGTTGAAACGGTCGAAACCTACCGAGGAACGGAACAGTGGAGCGAGGGAAAATGCGGTACTCATGGTTCAAATCTCCTGAAAACAATCAGCAAGGTTTTTTGTCTCCGCGACCCGAATTCGGCATCGCGTAACCCTTAGATAGGGACCTGCGTTTTGTTTTCAAGAGATCGTTTGAAGATTTTTTCAGGCGGCTTCGGCGACCGGCAAACCCAGCAAACGCGAGACCTGATCCGGCTCGGTCTCCCGGCGCAGCACGGTAAACAGCTCGACAGCCTCGGGATAATTGCGGGTCAACATGGCCAGCCATTGCTTTAAGCGGCCCGGCGATTGGCGCGGCGTCATCTGCGCTTTGGCTTGCAGCCAGAAGTCCTGGATCAGCGGCATCAGTTCGGCCCAGGTCATCTCGACGACTTCCTCGCCGGCACGAGCGGCGGCGATCTGACGGGCCAGATCCGGACGCGACACCAGACCACGACCGAGCATGATGTCTTCGACGCCGCTGATTTCCCGGCAGCGGCGCCAGTCTTCGACGCTCCAGATATCGCCGTTGGCGAACACCGGCACCTTGACCACGTCCTGCACGCGCGGAATCCACTCCCAATGCGCCGGCGGCTTGTAGCCGTCGACCTTGGTCCGGGCGTGAACCACGATGTGCTCGGCACCGCCCTCGGCCAGCGCCGTGGCGCAGACCAGCGAGCCGTCCGGGCTGTCGAAACCCAGGCGCATCTTGGCGGTGACCGGAATGTGTGCAGGTACGGCGCGACGCACGTGTTCGACAATCTGATTGAGCAGCTCCGGCTCCTTGAGCAGCACCGCGCCGCCACGGGATTTGTTGACGGTCTTGGCCGGGCAGCCGAAGTTCAGGTCGATGACTTCAGAACCGAGCTCGCAGGCCAGCGCAGCGTTTTCCGCCAGGCACACCGGGTCGGAACCCAGCAACTGCACGCGCAGTGGCACGCCGGAAGCGGTGCGCGTACCGTTGAGCAGTTCAGGGCCGAACTTGTGGAAATAGGCCGGGGTCAGCAACTGATCGTTGACCCGAATGAACTCGGTCACGCACCAGTCAATACCGCCGACACGGGTCAGGACATCGCGCAGGATGTCGTCGACCAACCCTTCCATCGGCGCCAGAGCAATTTGCATGGGAAACACACACTCAAGGAAAAACGTGCGGCAGTTTACTGGGTTTCGCGGGTTAAACCCATGTCCGCCGTCTGTATGGCCGGGCCGTAGCCTTCGATGAACTCGGCGGGCATGCGCTTGGGCCTGCCGGTGGACAGTTCGATGCAGACGAAGGTGGTCTGGGCGCGCAGCAGCGTGGCGTTGTCGCTGGGGCGAATCAACTGGAAGTGACGGGTCATTTTCAGACGCTGATCCCAATCAACGATCCACGTCGCCAATTGCAGCTCGTCGCCTTCGTAGGCGGCGGCCAGGTAATCGATTTCGTGGCGCACAACGGCCATTGCCCGATCCAGACGCCGATACTCGACCAGATCCAGACCCAGGCGCTGCGAGTGGCGCCAGGCGCAGCGCTCGAGCCAGGTCACGTAGACCGCGTTGTTCGCGTGGCCCAGCCCGTCGATGTCCTCGGCGCCCACTTGCAGATCAATGGTAAACGGCGTTGCCCGATCCCAGCCCATGCCCTACTCCCGGTCAAATGATTCAACCGGGGCAGTGTAACGGATGACTACGCCGATTGCCGCGCCTGAAGGCTGCGCCCGGCCAGCAGTGATAACACGCCATCAATCACCCGAGGGTCGGCCAGTACGCGCTGGTGACCGCCGGCTTCCAGACGCAACAGGCGACTGTCGAACCAGGATTCGTGGATCAGTTGGGATTCCTTGACCGAAACGAAGGTGTCGTCCTCGGCATGCACGATCAGGCCTGGCATATCCAGTTGATAGTGCGCGACATCAAGGGTGGCGGCGCGCATCCCGACGTCCTGCTCGACTTGCCGAATGAACGCCGAGCGAGCTCTGGGCGGCATGCCGACATAACGGGCAAACCCGCGCAACACCCCGAGAATCCGCGCCGGAGCGGCAATGCTCACGAGGGTTTCGGTGCGCAATCCTAATTGCACAGCCAGCATGGCGCTGGCGCCGCCCATGGAGTGACCGATGACAGCCTGCAACGGAGGCAATTCGGCAGCAGCTTCAAGCATCGCCCGGGCGAACAGCACCACATTGGCTTCACGCCCCGGAGAGCGACCGTGGGCCGGGCCATCAAGCGCGACAACGGTGTAACCCGCTTCAACCAGCGCGGTGATCAACGCGGCAAACTGGGTGGGCCGCCCTTCCCAGCCGTGCATCAGCAAAACAGTCGGGCCTTGCCCCCAGCGCAGGGCCGAAAGACCGAAGCGCAAGGTGATGCGTTCGGATTTCGCCAGCAGCGGCAATTCCCAGTCCCTCGGTTTATTCGCGCGCGGCGTCATGAACGCCAACCGCATTTTGCTCGCCACCAGTTTCGGTGCGAACCAGCCCAAGGTGCCATTAACGCCGCGAACCCACTTCAACGTGCTCATCGCTCTCTCCCCGGGCTTGTAGCCTTCAGGTCAACGCACCGCCGACTTGGCGGCGCGCAGCAATCGATCGGATAAATCACCAGGTCCCAACGCCCTTGAGAGCGCCAGACCACCTACCATCAGGGCCACGTCGGCCAACGCTTTATCGATGTCTTCAGGGCTTGAAGCCAACTGCGCAATCATCAGTTCCAGGTGCTCGTTCAGCGCTATGCGGAATTCTTCCGGCAACCGCCCAAGCTCGCCGATGGAGGCCGGAATCGGGCAGGCCGAATCGCTGGAATCGCGATGCTTGCGCGACAGATAGAACGCAGCCACCAGGGCGCGGCGCTCTTCACCGGTCAGCTCGCTGTCCATGTCGGCAATCAGGTCGCGACGGCGACCGAGCAATTGCTTGAACGCCTCAAGCATCATGGCGTCCTTGCTTTCGAAGTGGGCATAGAAGCCGCCGACGGTCAGGCCGGCCGCCCCCATCACTTCGCCCACGCTCGGTTCAGCCGGACCGCGCTGGATCAGTGCAGCACTGGCGGCCTTGAGAATGCGTTCGCGGGTTTGAGCTTTCTTGTCGTTCATCGTCGCCTCCGAATATTACGATAGCAATATTATTCTCATAATAATATTCCGCAAGTCACACGCGTGACCGCTGGTCTGAAGCACAGTGTTAAGGAAAAAGAGGATTTGGCCAAACGCCAGACAAACAAAAGGGCCATTCAATAATTGAATGACCCTTATAAAATCCCGCAGAGCGGGTAATCGTGGCGTCCCCTAGGGGACTCGAACCCCTGTTACCGCCGTGAAAGGGCGGTGTCCTAGGCCACTAGACGAAGGGGACACAAACCTTCTATACAACTGATCAGTGCTGAGTACTGATCGATTCAAGGCCGGTGTGGCCAGACCTTGAACTGTAAATTGGTGGAGCTAAGCGGGATCGAACCGCTGACCTCCTGCATGCCATGCAGGCGCTCTCCCAGCTGAGCTATAGCCCCGGATTTTTCGCCTCTCGGCGGAGCGACATCTTGCAACATCGCTTCTGTAAAACTGGCGTCCCCTAGGGGACTCGAACCCCTGTTACCGCCGTGAAAGGGCGGTGTCCTAGGCCACTAGACGAAGGGGACGCAAACCCTTCTATACAACTGATCAACGCTGAGTGTTGATCGCTTCGAAGCCAGTGTGGCCAGGCTTCGAAGTGTAAATTGGTGGAGCTAGACGGGATCGAACCGTCGACCTCTTGCATGCCATGCAAGCGCTCTCCCAGCTGAGCTATAGCCCCTCATCGTTGATGTCATCGCTGAGGACGGGGCGAATCTTAAGGGCGTATCGAAAGGCTGTCAAACTTATTTTTGAAAAAATTCAAAATTTTTTGTCGGCATTACAATCACTTACCGCCCTCCCCCCGTAAATTCGGGGGAAAACACCGAAGGACAGGATCAAAAGATCCTGACCTTCGGCGCGTCCTGCAGAGTCAAACGCAATCAGGCGATGGCGCCCAACAGCTTTTCCCACTCTTTGTTTTCTTTCTTCGACACGCCGCCCAGCAGGTCAATCGCCTGGCGCAGACGGAAACGGGTCAGGTCCGGCCCGAGGATTTCCATCGCATCGAGCACCGACACCGAACTCGCCTGCCCGGTGATCGCGGCAAACATCAGCGGCATCGCATCACGCAGCTTCAGCTCGAGGGATTCGACCACCGCCTGAATCGTCGCGGTGATGCTGTCCTTCTCCCACTGACGCAGACTTTCCAGCTTCCACAGGATCAGTTGCATCAACTGACGAACCTGATCGCCCGAGAGCTTTTTCGATTCGAACAGCTTGGCATCCGGATTCACGCCACCGGCGAAGAAGAACCCGGCCAACGGTGCGACCTGACTGAAAGTCTCAACGCGGCCCTGAACGTGCGGCGCGATCTTCATCATGTATTCGGAATTGAACGCCCACTTCTGTACGCGAGCGGCGAACTCTTCCACCGGCAAATCACGCAGCCACTGGCCGTTGAGCCACGACAGTTTCTCGATATCGAAAATCGGCCCGCCCAGCGACACGCGCTTGAGGTCGAAGTTGTCGACCATTTCCTGCAGCGAGAACTTCTCGCGCTCGTCCGGCATCGACCAACCCATCCGGCCCAGATAGTTGAGCATCGCCTCAGGCATGAAACCCATGCGCTCGTAAAACGTCACCGAAGTCGGGTTCTTGCGCTTGGACAGCTTGCTCTTGTCCGGGTTACGCAGCAGCGGCATGTAGCACAGCTCCGGTTGTTCCCAGCCGAAGTACTCATAAAGCAGGATCAGTTTCGGCGCCGACGGCAACCATTCTTCGCCGCGCAGCACGTGGGTGATGCCCATCAGGTGATCGTCGACCACGTTGGCCAGGAAGTACGTCGGCAGGCCGTCGGTCTTCATCAGCACTTGCATGTCCATGCGATCCCACGGGATCTCGACGTCGCCACGCAGCATGTCCGGCACCACGCAGACGCCTTCGCTCGGCACTTTCATGCGGATCACGTGCGGCTCGCCGGCAGCCAGTCGACGGGCGACTTCTTCCTTGGACAGCAGCAGTGCACGGCCGTCGTAACGCGGGGTTTCGCCGCGGGCCATTTGCTCGGCGCGCATCTGGTCCAGCTCTTCGGCGGTGCAGAAGCACGGGAAGGCGTGGCCCATGTCGACCAGTTGCTGGCAGTACTTCTGGTAGATGTCGCCGCGCTCGCTCTGACGGTACGGGCCGTGCGGGCCGCCGACGTCCGGGCCTTCGCTCCAGTCGATGCCCAGCCAGCGCAGGGCGTCGAAGATCTGCTGTTCGGACTCGCGGGTCGAACGCAACTGATCGGTGTCTTCGATCCGCAGGATGAACTCACCGCCGTGCTGCTTGGCAAAGCAGTAGTTGAACAGTGCGATGTAAGCGGTACCTACGTGGGGATCCCCGGTAGGCGATGGCGCGATGCGAGTGCGGACGGTGGTCATGGCATGTCTCGAAAAGAATGAAAAGCAAAGAACGATCAAGCGGCGAATGGTAACAGGCGACACCCGCCCCGCTCCAGCGGGCAGGGCATTTAAGCCAAGGTTGCGTCTGTAACGCCCGTTGGCCGCGGTGAATGGCCGAATATCAACAGACGGCATTTACCGTTCATCGGCTGTATGCCAGATTCGCCTGCTGATAACTTTCCTTACAATTCCTCGACTACAGTTTGCCCATGCCTGCCCAACTCAAGCGTCGCCTGTTCATTTTCCTGCTGCTCGTCCTGCTGATAGCCGGGGGCTTTTTTGCTCATTGGTTTTTCAAGGGACGCTTTTATGAAAGCACCGACAACGCCTATGTCCAGGGTGAAATCACCCGCGTGTCGAGCCAGTTGAGCGCACGCATCGACGAAGTCCTGGTGCAGGACAACCAGCACGTGGAAAAAGGCCAGTTGCTGATCCGTCTCGAAGGCGACGACTTCCGCCTCGCCGTCGATCGCGCCAACGCCGCCCTCGCCACTCGCGAAGCCGAACGCCTGCAAGCCCAAAGCAAACTGACCCAGCAAGCCAGCCTGATCGCCGCCAGCGACGCGCAGGTCGCCACTACCCAGGCGACGCTCGGCCGCTCGCAGGTGGATTTGTCGCGGGCAGAAACCCTGCGTAAACCCGGCTACGTCTCCGAGGAACGGGTCACTACCCTCTCCGCCGACGCCCACATCGCCCGCTCGCAAGTGGCCAAGGCCCAGGCCGATGCCCAGAGTCAGCGCCAGCAGGTCAACGCGCTGACCGCCGAAATCAAACGCCTCGATGCGCAGATCGCCAACGCCCGCGCCGACCTCGCCCAGGCCGAACTGAACCTGACCCGCAGCGAAATCCACGCGCCGATCAGCGGTTTGATCGGCCAGCGCGCCGCCCGTAATGGTCAAGTGGTACAGGCCGGCGCCTATCTTTTGTCGATCGTTCCGGACGAAGACATCTGGGTGCAGGCCAACTTCAAGGAAACCCAGATCGGTCACATGCAACCGGGCCAGAAGGCCGAGCTGCTCTTCGACGCCTATGGCGATACGCCGATCGAAGCCCGGGTCGACAGCCTGTTCGCCGCCTCCGGCGCGCAATTCAGCCTGTTGCCGCCGGACAACGCCACCGGCAACTTCACCAAGGTCGTGCAGCGGATTCCGGTCAAGCTGACCTTCAAGGCCGATAACCCGCTGCACGGCAAGATCCGTCCGGGCATGTCCGTCACCGCCACCGTGAATATCAAAGACGCCCCGGACAATGGCCGGTGATTCACTGATCCGCCCGGTCGGCGAACCGACCCGGCGGGACTGGATAGCGGTGATGAGCGTGATGCTCGGCGCCTTCATGGCGGTGCTCGACATCCAGATCACCAACTCGTCGCTCAAGGATATTCAGGGCGCCCTGTCGGCGACCCTGGAAGAAGGCTCGTGGATTTCCACCTCTTATCTGGTGGCGGAAATCATCATGATCCCGCTGACCGCGTGGCTGGTGCAGTTGCTGTCGGCACGGCGGCTCGCGGTGTGGGTGTCGCTGGGGTTTCTGATTTCGTCGCTGCTGTGCTCGATGGCCTGGAGCCTGGAGAGCATGATCGTGTTTCGCGCCATGCAGGGTTTTACCGGCGGTGCGCTGATCCCGCTGGCGTTCACCCTGACCCTGATCAAACTCCCCGAACATCACCGCGCCAAAGGCATGGCGATGTTCGCCATGACCGCCACCTTTGCCCCGTCCATCGGCCCGACCCTCGGCGGCTGGCTCACGGAAAACTGGGGCTGGGAGTACATCTTCTATATCAACATCCCGCCGGGGCTGATCATGATCGCCGGGCTGATGTACGGGCTGGAGAAGAAAGAAGCGCATTGGGAGTTGCTGAAAAGTACTGACTACACCGGCATTCTCACGCTGGGCGTCGGCCTCGGTTGCCTGCAGGTTTTTCTTGAGGAAGGCCATCGCAAGGACTGGCTGGAATCGAGCCTGATCGTGACGCTGGGCAGCATCGCCCTGCTGAGTCTGATCACCTTCGTGATCGTGCAGATTTCCAAGCCCAATCCGCTGATCAACCTCGGCATCCTGCGCAATCGCAACTTCGGGCTGTCGAGTATTTCAAGTCTCGGCATGGGCGTCGGGCTGTACGGTTCGATCTATCTGCTGCCGCTGTACCTGGCGCAGATCCAGAATTACAACGCCCTGCAGATCGGCGAAGTGATCATGTGGATGGGCGTGCCGCAGCTGTTCCTGATTCCGCTGGTGCCGAAGCTGATGAAATTCGTCTCGCCAAAATGGCTGTGCACGATCGGTTTCGGCCTGTTCGGGCTGGCGAGTTTTTCATCCGGGGTGCTCAACCCTGATTTCGCCGGGCCGCAGTTCAATCAGATCCAGATTATCCGGGCGCTGGGCCAGCCGCTGATCATGGTGACCATCTCGCTGATCGCCACGGCGTACATCCTGCCGCAGGACGCGGGCTCGGCGTCGAGCCTGTTCAACATTTTGCGCAACCTCGGCGGCGCCATCGGCATCGCCCTGCTCGCGACGCTGCTGGATGCGCGCACCAAAACCTACTTCGATTACCTGCGCGAAGCTGTGGTGCCGACCAACCCGCAGGTGGCCGAACGCCTGGCGTCGATGACCGATCGGTTCGGCAATGACACGGCGGCGTTGGGCAAGTTGAGCGAGATCGTGCATCAGCAGGCGCTGATCATGGCCTACAACGATGCGTTTCATTTTGTCGGGATTGCGCTGGGGGTCAGCATGTTGGCGATTTTGCTGACCAAGAAATTGCCTGCCGGACTGAAGGCCGGCGAGGCGCATTAACCTTGAGCGGACGCAGAGCGTCCAGGGCTGCATTCCCACGCGGAGCGTGGGAACGATCTGTTAAACGGCCAACAGCCGCTCACGCAGCTTGGCGATTTCGTCGCGCATCTGCGCTGCTGCTTCGAATTCCAGGTCGCGGGCCAACTGGTACATCTTCTCTTCCAGTTGGCGGATGCGCTTGGTGATCTCGCTCGGCGAGCGCAGTTCGGCTTCGTACTTGGCGTTCTCTTCGGCGGCCTTGGCCATGCCCTTGCGCTTCTTGCTGCGCGAACCGGGCACGGTGGCGCCTTCCATGATGTCGGCGACGTCCTTGAACACGCCCTTCGGTGTGATGCCGTTGGCCAGGTTGAAGGCGATCTGCTTGTCTCGACGGCGCTCGGTTTCGCCAATCGCCCGCTCCATCGACCCGGTGATGCGATCCGCGTAGAGAATCGCCCGGCCATTGAGGTTACGCGCCGCGCGGCCGATGGTCTGGATCAGCGAACGCTCGGAACGCAGGAAGCCTTCCTTGTCCGCGTCGAGAATCGCCACCAGCGAGACTTCCGGCATGTCCAGACCTTCACGCAGCAGGTTGATCCCCACCAGCACATCGAACGTGCCCAAACGCAGGTCGCGGATGATCTCGACCCGCTCGACGGTGTCGATGTCCGAGTGCAGATAACGCACGCGCACGCCGTGATCGGCCAGGTAATCGGTCAAGTCTTCGGCCATGCGCTTGGTCAGCGTGGTGACCAGCACCCGCTCCTCCACCGCCACACGTTTGGTGATTTCCGACAATAGATCGTCGACCTGGGTCAGTGCCGGACGCACTTCAACCTGCGGGTCGACCAGACCGGTCGGGCGCACCACCTGCTCGATCACCCGCCCGGCGTGTTCGGCTTCGTAGTTGCCGGGCGTGGCCGAGACGAAAATCGTCTGTGGGCTCACCCCTTCCCACTCGTCGAAGCGCATCGGCCGGTTGTCCAGCGCCGACGGCAGGCGGAAGCCGTATTCCACGAGGGTTTCCTTGCGCGAACGGTCGCCCTTATACATCGCGCCGACTTGCGGCACGCTGACGTGAGACTCATCGATCACCAGCAAGGCGTCGGCCGGCAGGTAATCGTAGAGCGTCGGCGGCGCTGCGCCAGCCGGACGGCCCGACAGATAGCGCGAGTAGTTTTCGATGCCGTTGCAGTAGCCGAGCTCGAGGATCATCTCCAGGTCGAACCGGGTGCGCTGCTCCAGACGCTGGGCTTCGACCAGTTTGTTGTTGTTGCGCAGGTATTCGAGGCGCTCCTGCAACTCGACCTTGATCCCCTCGATGGCGTCGAGCAAGGTTTCCCGGGGCGTCACGTAGTGACTCTTCGGGTAGAAGGTGAAGCGCGGCAGCTTGCGGATGACTTCGCCGGTCAGCGGGTCGAACGCGGAAATGCTCTCCACTTCGTCATCGAACAGCTCGATACGGATCGCTTCGAGGTCGGATTCCGCCGGGTAGATGTCGATCACATCGCCACGCACCCGGAAGGTCGCACGGGCGAAATCCATGTCGTTGCGGGTGTATTGCAGGTCGGCCAGGCGCCGCACCAGCGCACGCTGGTCGAGCTTGTCGCCGCGATCAACGTGCAAGACCATTTTCAGATAGGTTTCCGGGCTGCCCAGACCGTAGATGCACGACACCGTGGTGACGATGATCGCGTCCTTGCGCTCGAGCAATGCCTTGGTCGCTGACAGACGCATCTGCTCGATGTGGTCGTTGATCGACGCATCCTTCTCGATGAAGGTGTCGGACGACGGCACGTAGGCTTCGGGCTGGTAGTAGTCGTAGTAGGAAACGAAGTACTCGACAGCGTTGTTCGGGAAGAACGACTTGAACTCGCCGTACAACTGCGCGGCCAGGGTCTTGTTCGGTGCCAGCACCAGGGTCGGACGCTGCACCTGGGCGATCACGTTGGCGATGCTGAAGGTCTTGCCCGACCCGGTCACCCCGAGCAGCGTCTGGTGCGACAAACCGGCTTCGATGCCTTCGACCATCTGGCGAATGGCTTCGGGTTGATCGCCGGCGGGGTCGAAACGGGTGACGAGCTGGAATTCAGACATAAACACCTCTGGAATCGCGCCGCTGCGGGTAAACCGCAGCACCACGAGAAAGACCGCAAACGACCAATGTCGCGCAAGAAAAAACGAAGATTGTGCTGAATGTGGAGCCGATTGCCTCGCCTTTCAAGGCAAACGTCCTACATCCGGTAAAGTCTCGGACAGGTTCATTCGACTAACGGTCGAGAAATAATCGGAAAAACTTACCTTAAAAGCCGATTCGCCTGTCGCCATTGATCGATGATGGCCTCTATACTAGCTCCCCGTTTGTGCACCGCTCTAGTGCATTCGGCTGGAGCGCCACACGTCCCTCCACTCTCCATTAGAGCTGCCGCAAAAATGAGCCTGTTCTCCGCTGTCGAAATGGCACCCCGCGATCCAATCCTGGGCCTCAACGAAGCATTCAACGCCGATACCCGGACCAATAAGGTCAACCTCGGGGTGGGTGTGTACTGCAACGAAGAGGGGCGAATTCCACTCCTGCGCGCCGTCATCGAAGCCGAAACCATTCGCGCCGCTCAGCACGCCTCGCGCGGCTACCTGCCAATCGACGGCATCGCGGCCTACGACCAGGCCGTGCAAAAACTGCTGTTCGGCAACGATTCGCCACTGCTGGCCGCTGGCCGCGTAGTCACCACTCAGGCCGTCGGCGGGACCGGCGCACTGAAAATCGGTGCCGACTTCCTCAAGCAACTGCTGCCCAATGCCGTTGTGGCGATCAGCGACCCGAGCTGGGAAAACCACCGCGCGCTGTTCGAAACCGCCGGTTTCCCGGTGCAGAACTACCGTTACTACGACGCCGCCACCCACGACGTGAACCGCGCCGGCCTGCTGGAAGACCTGAACGCCCTGCCGAACGGCTCGATCATCGTGCTGCACGCCTGCTGCCACAACCCGACCGGCGTCGACCTGAGCCCGGCGGACTGGAACAACGTGCTGGAAACGGTCAAGGCCAAAGGTCACGTGCCGTTCCTCGACATGGCTTACCAGGGTTTCGGTGACGGTATCGCCGAAGACGCCGCTGCCGTGCGCCTGTTCGCTGAATCCGGCCTGACCTTCTTCGTGTCGAGCTCGTTCTCCAAGTCGTTCTCGCTGTACGGCGAGCGCGTCGGCGCCCTGTCGATCGTCAGCGAATCGAAAGAAGAAAGCGCCCGCGTCCTGTCGCAAGTCAAACGCGTGATCCGCACCAACTACTCCAACCCGCCGACCCACGGTGCAAGCGTCGTCGCCGCCGTGCTGAACAGCCCGGAGCTGCGCGCCCAGTGGGAAGACGAACTGGCTGAAATGCGCCTGCGCATTCGTGGCATGCGCGAGCAGATGGTTGCTCTGCTGGCGAAAAAAGCCCCGCAGCGTGACTTCAGCTTCGTCGGCCGTCAGCGCGGCATGTTCTCCTACTCAGGCCTGACCACCGAACAGGTTCACCGCCTGCGCAACGAGTTCGGCATCTACGCCCTGGACACCGGCCGCATCTGCGTCGCTGCGCTGAACCAGAGCAACATCGAAGCCGTGACAGACGCCATCGTTCAGGTAATCTGATCCGGCGCCGCACTGAAAACGGGAAGCCTTCGGGCTTCCCGTTTTTTATTTGTCTGAAGAAAAGCCGCTACACCCTCTAGACTGCACCCAAACGATATTTCAGAGAGACGACATGAAAAACGATGACCTGCGCGCCGACCGCGACGATCTGGATGACTTCATCCCCCGCGCCCCGGCCAAGCGCGGAAATAATCTGGTGCTGCAAGTCGCGGCCGGGGTGTTTCTCGGCGGGCTGGCGCTGTGGCTGGTGCAACTGGGCGCAACGATGCTGTACGCCAAACTGATGCTCGGCACCTTCACGTTCGGCGGTTAAGCCAGTTCCGCTGCACGCTGAGTCGCCGCATCGTCATAAACGACGTAGAGCGATTCGGCGATCTGGCTCTTGATGGCCTTGGTGCTTTCCAGACCGAGGACAAAACCCTCGGCCTTTCCGCCTGCGCGGTTCAACTCTTCAGCCGTGGCGGCCTGAGTGATCGCGTCGAAAAGTTTTTCAGCGTGTGGGCCGACGCCTTTGGGCAGGCTGATTTGTGCGGTGCTCATGCGAACACCTCGACAGGACGACGGGTGAGGATGGGGTTATTCATGGCGCGTACCTTTTCGGCGAATGGCCGGCAGCGCGTGTGACCACTTCCGGGCGGCCATGGTAGACCTCTGCTACGGTTCTGGTAACCGCCAATCGCCGATAGATCGCCGCCCGTCCTGACTTTTCCAACAAATTTACAACTGGCGCTTGACTAGTCTTTTTAAATCAGTAACATACGCACCAATTCCGCAATAGCTCAGTTGGTAGAGCAAGTGACTGTTAATCACTGGGTCCCTGGTTCGAGTCCAGGTTGTGGAGCCAAATACAGAGCCCCTGAATCGAAAGATTCAGGGGCTTTTTTGTGGTCGCTGAAAAAAGCGGCGCCATAGAAAAGGGCCGATCAGTTTCGCAACTGATCGGCCCTTTTCATTCAACTACAGCGCTCAGACGTGCTCGCTGCTCTTGGCATGTGCCTTCGGTGCGCCGTGACCGTGATCCGCATCCGGATCGATCACCGGCACTTCGTTGCCGTCGCAGTCGTGCAGCTTGCCGTCGCTGAAGTAGTCGCCTTCACGCAGCGCGGCCAGATCGCGATAACGCAGGGTCCGCTCTTCTGCCGCCGCAAACACCGACTGCTGATCCGAGTTACCCGCCGTAAAGTGGTTGAACGCCAGGTTCAGCAGGATCGCCATGATCGCCGACGAACTGATGCCCGAATGGAAAATGGTCGCGAACCAGCTCGGGAAGTGATCGTAGAAGTTCGGCGCGGCAATCGGGATCATGCCGAAGCCGATCGAGGTGGCGACGATGATCAGGTTGACGTTGTTGCGGTAGTCGACCTTGGACAGCGTACGAATACCACTCGCTGCCACTGTGCCGAACAGCACGATACCGGCGCCGCCAAGTACCGAGGTCGGCACGGCTGCGATGACCCGACCCATGAACGGCAGCAGGCCGAGGATCACCAGGAAGATACCGCCGGTCGCCACCACATAGCGGCTCTTGATCCCGGTCACCGCCACCAGCCCGACGTTCTGGGCGAAAGCGCTTTGGGTGAACGAGCCGAAGATCGGCGCAAACATGCTCGACAGCATGTCCGCCCGCAGGCCATTGCCCAGACGCTTGGAGTCGACCTTGGTGCCGATGATTTCACCGACCGCCAGAATGTCCGCCGAGGTTTCCACCAGGGTCACCATGACCACGATGCACATCGACAGGATCGCAGCGAAGTGGAAGGTCGGCATGCCGAAATGGAACGGCGTCGGGAAGCCGAACATCGGGCCCTGGGTGACATTGGAGAAATCTGCCATGCCGAGGAACACCGCCAACACCGTGCCGATCACCATGGCCAACAGGATCGACAGACGCGAGATGGTGGAACTGCCGACCTTGCTCAACAGAAGTACCAGCACCAGCGTGACCGCCGCCAGACCGATGTTCTGCATGCTGCCGAAGTCAGGCGCGTGGCTGTTGCCGCCCATGGCCCAGCGTGCGGCCACCGGCATCAGCGTCAGGCCGATGGTGGTGATCACAATGCCGGTGACCAGTGGCGGGAAGAACTTGGTGATTCGCGAGAACACCGGCGTGATCAGCAAGCCGATCAGCGACGCCGCAATCACCGCGCCGAGCACCGACTGGAAGCCGCCCTCCCCGCCACTGCTGACAATCGCCACCATCGTAGCAACGCCGGAGAACGACACGCCCTGTACCAGCGGCAACTGACAGCCGAAAAACGGTAAACCCAGGGTTTGCAGCAACGTGGCCAGCCCCCCCGCAAACAATGAAGCAGCAATCAACAGACCGATGTCCGCCGGCGAAAGCCCGGCGGCCTGACCGATGATCAGTGGCACCGCGACGATACCGCCATACATGGTCAGAACGTGTTGCAGGCCGTAAGCCATATTCGCGCCGACCCCGAGATTCTCGTCCTCGGGCCGTTGGTGTGAAACATGGGGCGTTTTCATGGTGGGGGAGTTCCCTGGTTTTTGTTATGCGCACACTGTATGCAAGAGTCACGACAAATGTCCATAGACTTGTATACAACTTATCAGTCACATAATGGTTAGCTAGCCACCCAACCTTCTATCCCGCTGCTTTCATCCCCCACAAATCCGGCAACACATCCCCAATCGAGTCCACGTTTTATCCGCCTAGGCTGAAGTGTTCATGGCGACCGACGGCGCGGCCGCACCCTTTTTTATACATATAAAGTATGCATAATGAAGTCATTCAAGATTCAGTTCGACAAAAGCAAGAATGCTGCCAACAAACTCAAGCACAGAGGGATCAGCCTCGCCGAGGCCGAACCGGTCTTCCACGATGAGCGAGCATTGACGATTGAGGATAACGACCATGACGAACAACGCTGGATCACTCTCGGCAACGACGGCAAGGGACGTTTGCTGGTCGTCGTGTACAGCTATCGGGAGCCGAATTTGGTTCGAATCATTTCCGCACGTATCGCTACACCGAGTGAACGTCGCGAATATTTTCTGGAGGTTTGACCCATGAAAGACGAATACGACTTTTCTCAGGGAAAACGCGGCGCATTGGCGTCCAACAAGGGTAAAACGCGCATCACCATCATGCTTGATGATGCGGTCATCGAAGCGGCACGTACGGTCGCCGAAGAGGAAGGGTTTGGCTATCAGACGGTAATCAACAACACCCTGCGCCACGCATTGCTTAACAGCCGTGGTGCAACCGAGGAACTCGAGCATTCCAGCGGGCAATTCAAGCAAGGCATCACCGCCACCGACCTCAAGAGCCTTGAGAAAAAACTGTCGGCGGCCGTGAACGAGATCCGGCGGGTGCTGGAGCCGGAGGCAAAACCTTAGGTTTCAAACCGGCTGAATCAAGCGCGCCAGCGCCAGACGTGCACCGGGCTGGTGCGGCAAGCGCAGGCCGAATTCCCGTTCCAGCAATTCGATCAGTTCATCGACATCCGTCACTTCACGCCGCTCGCTCTCGGCGCCGATGCGGTGGATCGCGAAACTGCCGTTGTTCAACGTACGCCGCCAGCCGTCGCCCGTACGCGCGACCATCAGGCGCTGGGCAAATGGTGAGTCCGGGTGAGTCGAGACGTACCAGTTGCCGAGGGTGTAATCGATGTCTTCCTGGCGTTGCAGGTCGAACAGGTACATCGGCCGCCATTCTCCAGCAACCCTGGCCCGCAGCATGTAGCCATCGGCCTGCACTTCGATCCGATACGGTTCGTGCGGCGTGGATTGCTCGGCGTCGGTATCGAGCACCAGCGGCGCGGTCGGCACCATGCCGCCGAAGCCGACGTCGGTGATGTAGCGCACGTCGTCAATCGTCACCAGGCTCAAGCGGTGGGTGCGCGCCGTCCAGCTGCCCTCGGGCTGATTCATGACCACTCGCCCGCTGATGCCACGAGCATCGAACCCCAGTTCCAGCAGCAACGCCAGAAACAGATTGTTCAGCTCGTAGCAGTAACCGCCCCGGGCGTCATTCAAGACCTTGCGTTCGATGGAGGGCAGATCGATCAGGACGGGTTCGCCACTGAGCGTCGACAGGTTTTCGAATGGAAAGGCGCCGGTATGGCGCAGCTGCAACAGGCGCAGGGTTTCAAGAGTCGGTGCCGGGGGCGCATCGAATCCCAGGCGTTGCAGGTACTGTTGCAGATTCGTCAGGCGTGGCTCGCTCATGGCTGGGTCCTTTTGCATGGGGGCGCGGATCGTTCCGCCGATGGTCGCCATGTATACGGGATCCGGGCATCGAATCGACAATTGAATTAACCAATCACCTGCTAGCGTCTTTTACGCGAATCGATGCGAATCCACGTCGGCGCGTGGTCGCTGGCATGCGGTTCGTTGCGCACCCAGGCATCCACACCGGCCTCGTGCAGATAAGGGCTCAGCGTCGGATTGAGCAGCAGATGGTCGATCCGCAGCCCGGAGTTCTTCTGCCAGTGCTGGCGAAAATAATCCCAGAACGTATAGAGGCGATCTTCGGGATACAAATGCCGCAACGAATCGGTCCAGCCCTGATCCAGCAGGCGCTGATAGCACTCGCGGCTTTGCGGTTGCAACAGCGCATCCTTGAGCCACGAACGGGTGTTGTAGATATCCAGATCGGTGGGCACCACGTTGTAATCGCCGGCCAGCACCACCGGGTGGTCGCTGCTTTGCAGATCCTGGGCGTATTTGATCAGACGCTCGAACCAGGCCAGTTTGTAGTCGAATTTCGGCCCCGGCTGCGGATTGCCATTGGGCAGGTACAGGCACCCCACCAACACCCCGTGCACCGCCGCTTCGAGGTAGCGGCTGTGTTTGTCGTCAGGATCGCCGGGCAGACCGCGCCGGCTCTCCAGCGGTTGCGCATCGCGGGCAAGAATCGCCACGCCGTTCCATGACGCCTGACCGTGCCAGATGGCGCCATAACCGGCGGCCTCCAGATCGGCGGCAGGAAATGCGCTGTCCACCAGTTTCAGCTCCTGCAAGCAGACGATGTCCGGCTGCTCGCGCCTGAGCCATTCCAGCAGGTTCGGCAGTCGGGCCCGCAGGCCGTTGACGTTGAACGTGGCAATGCGCATTTTTTTCATCGTCCGGTTTCCTGCCATTGACCGATAAAAACTGTGACATCCGCCGACCGCGACGGTTGCGTCGGATCCTTCCCGTACGGCGTAATAGGCCCTCGCCTGAACCGCCGAGAATCCCCACATGCAAACCACGCTGCAAGGCCAGGGAATCATCCTGCGCCCGCTTCAATACACCGACGCCGACGCCCTGCTCCATGCTGCCGCCGACGGTGAACTGTGGAATCTCACGGTCACCGTGGTCCCCTCGGCCACCACCGTCGACGCTTACCTGAAAAAGCCCCTCGACGGCCGTGAGGCTGGGACGGTCATGCCGTTTGTCATCGTGCTGAAGGAAACCGGCGAAGTGATCGGCTCGACCCGGTTCTGGAAGATCGACCCGCTCAACCGCAAGCTGGAGATCGGCAGCAGCTGGATTTCGGCACGCTTTCAGAAAACCTTCGTCAACACCGAGGCCAAGTACCTGATGCTGCGCCACGCCTTCGAGGTGCTCGATTGTGTGCGGGTGCAGTTCACCACCGACGAAAACAACCAGAAGTCGCGCAACGCGATCCTGCGCCTCGGCGCGCAACAGGAAGGCATCGTCCGCCACGAACGCATCATGCCGGACGGCCGCAAGCGCAACTCGGTGCGCTTCAGCATCATCGATGACGAATGGCCGCAAGTGCGCCTGAACCTGGAACGCAAACTGGCGGATTACGGCCTGCGCTGAACAGTCAGACGCGATTGCGCAGCCATTGCAGGAAACCTTTCTTCGGCAGCGCCACCGGCGTTTCTTCCGTCAGGGATTGCGCCTTGTGCAGGCGGAAATCGAGCAGCGCCTGCATCGCGTCGTTGATGTCGTGACGGGCATCCAGGCACGGCTTGAGATAAGACTTCTCGATGCGGTACAGCGCGCAGAAGGTCTTGGCGGAGAAGTCGGCCGGCAATGACGTATCGGACAGAATCCCCGCCTCGCCAATCACTTCGCCAGGCCCCATCCGCCCGGACTCGAATGGCGTGCCGTGGCGCTTGAGCGTCACCGAGACCACGCCGGACTCGATGATGAACAGATGATCGCTGACCTCGCCGCCCGCAAGAATCATCTCGCCGGCACGGAAGGTCTGCAGGGTCATGTTCTGGCTGAAGGTTTCCTTCTCCTCCTGACGCAGGGTGGAGAAAATCGGCGAACTGTCGAGCAGCGCCCGTGGCCGCGAGAGGTTGCTCGCCACGCCCGGCTCATCGCTCGACAGCAGATTGACCCCGGACGCCTGCAGATGCCGGTACGCCAGGTCGAACAGCTGATTGCGCACCACACGTTTTTCGCTCATTGAGGCGACAAACCCGCTGATTTCATATTCGGCGCCGGCGCTGCTGGAGCTCTTCAGTGCGACACTCGGCGCGGGGCTATCCAGCAATTGGCGACAGCCCTGCATCGCCCGCTCCAGGGCATCGATCACCGAACTGGGCCGCGCATGGGGGCTGACCTGCACGCTGACGGCAACCCCGAACATATTGCTCGGCCGGCTGAAGTTGATGATCTTGGCCTTGGCCGCCAGCGAGTTGGGAATCACCGCCATGCTGCCCTGACTGGTTTGCAGGCGCGTGGCGCGCCAGTCGATGTCGGTGACCCGCCCTTCGGTGCCGTCGATGGAGATCCAGTCATCCAGTTGATAGGGCTTGGTGGTGTTGAGCACGATCCCGGAAAACACGTCGCTCAAGGTGCTCTGCAACGCCAGACCGACGATGATCGCCAACGCCCCGGACGTTGCCAGCACGCCCTTGACCGGCAGATCCAGCACGTAGGCCAGCGCCGCGATAATGGCGATCAGGAAGATCACCGCACCCAGCAGATCCTGCAGCAACCGCCCGGTGTGCCCGACCCGCTGCATCATCACCGCGCCGATCAGCACCGTCAGAGTACGCGCGCCGAACAGCCACCAGCCGATCTGCAAACCGGTCGCCGCCAGGTGCAACGGCACATTGTCGGCCCACGGCGCAGGCTCCATCGGGTTGAGCCCTTCGTTGAACAGCAGAATGCTGAACAGGGCAAAAATCAGCACCCGCACCAACAGTTTCCACGCACTGCCGTGGGAGCTGATCAAACGCCACAGTCCGAGATCGATGAGGATCAGGATCAAGGCGCAAAACAACGGATGATCGGTGAGCAGAGACAGCATCAAACAACTCCGACAGGGGCCAGTCGCGAGAAGATCGCACAGATTGGGCTCAGTGTAGGAGGAATTGATTTGGCGGGATGAGCGCCACTGCACGCGCTCAAAAAAAACCGGCAGGCGCACGTGGCGCCTGCCGGTTTTTTTCAGCCGTGCATCTGGCCGAAGCGGCCGGACTGGAAGTCGGCGAAGGCCTGATGGATTTCCTGCTCGGTGTTCATCACGAACGGGCCGTGGCCGACGATCGGCTCGTTGATCGGCTCGCCGCTGAGCAGCAACACCACCGCGTCCTGGCTGGCTTCGAGGGTGATGCGATCGCCATCACGCTCGAACAGCGCCAGTTGCCCTTCGCGCATCGACTCCACACCGTTGATCTGTACCGAACCCTTTAACACCACCAGTGCGGTGTTGCGGCCTTCGTGCAGATCGAGCGAGAGCAACTTGCCGCTGTTCAGCCGCAGATCCCAGACATCGATAGGCGTGAACGTGCGGGACGGGCCCTTGTGGCCGTCGAACTCACCGGCGATCAGACGCAGGCTGCCGGCACCGTCCTTGAGCGCAATTTGCGGGATATCACTGTCCAGAATGGTCTGGTACCCCGGCTCGGCCATTTTGTCCTTGGCCGGCAGATTCACCCACAACTGCACCATTTCCAGGTTGCCGCCGGTTCGGGCGAAGTTTTCCGAGTGGAATTCTTCATGCAGGATTCCGGAAGCCGCCGTCATCCACTGCACATCGCCCGGGCCGATGGTGCCGCCGCTGCCGGTGGAATCGCGGTGCTGCACTTCGCCTTCGTAAACGATGGTCACGGTCTCGAAGCCACGGTGCGGATGCTGACCCACGCCACGGCGTGCGGTGGTCGGGGTGAATTGCGCGGGCCCGGCGTGATCCAGCAGCAGGAACGGGCTGATGTGCTTGCCCAAATTGTCGTAGGAAAACAGGGTACGCACCGGAAACCCATCGCCGACCCAGTGGCCGCGAGGGCTGGTGTAGATACCGATCAGGTTTTTCATGGTGGACTCCACAATCAGATTGATCATGGACCGATCATAAATTCGCCACGTATTTAGTACTAGTCAGCCAAAACCGTCCTCATCGTTCTACTGATGGAACGATACCGATCGCGGTGATTCGTGACTTCCAGTCAACAGTACTTTGCCCCGACAGCGGTTTTTCCCGAGGAATCAGACGCGGATACTCCTGCCCATTCCCACTGCAACCCTGGAGTCTCTGCATGTCTGTTCCCGCTTTCGGTCTTGGTACGTTTCGCCTGCAAGGCCAGGTGGTCATCGATTCGGTGAGCACTGCCCTTGAGCTCGGTTACCGGGTCATCGACACCGCGCAGATCTACGAAAACGAAGCCGACGTTGGCGAGGCCATCGCTGCCAGCGGCATCGCCCGTGAAGAACTGTTCATCACCAGCAAGATCTGGATCGCCAACTTCGCCAAAGACCGGCTGATTGAAAGCCTCAAAGAGAGCCTGCAAAAACTGCAGACCGACTACCTCGACCTGACGCTGATCCACTGGCCATCGCCGGAAGATCAGGTGCCGGTCGAAGAATTCATGGGCGCGCTGCTGGAAGCCAAACGCCTGGGCCTGACCCGGCAGATCGGCGTATCCAACTTCACCATCGACTTGATGAAACAGGCGATTGCTGCGGTCGGCGCGGAAAACATCGCCACCAACCAGATCGAGCTGCACCCGTACCTGCAAAACCGCAAGGTCGTCGAGTTCGCGCAAAGTCAGGGCATTCAGATCACGTCGTACATGACCCTGGCCTATGGCGAAGTGCTGAAGGATCCGCTGATCGTGCAGATCGCCGAGCGTCTGCACGCCACCCCGGCGCAGGTCACTCTGGCGTGGGCGATGCAATCGGGTTACGCGGTGATTCCGTCGTCGACCAAACGCGCCAACCTGCAAGGCAACCTCGGCGCCACAGCGCTGACCCTGAGCGACGCCGACATGGCGCTGATCGCCACGCTGGATCGCGGCCATCGCCTGACCAGCCCCAAAGGCATCGCGCCGCAGTGGGACTGACCGCTCAAGCCTGAAGCTGCTGCGCGAGGTCGTGCATGGCCACGCGCAGCAACTCGATGGCGGTCGTCAATGCCGCTTCGGGCTCATCGTCACGGCAAGCCTGTTCGAGTACCCGGCACGCCGAGACCACGCGCTCGGCACCGATCATGTGCGCCCCGCCTGTGACGTGATGCGCCAGATCACGTAAATCTGCGCGATCACTTTTACGGCCCGATTCCTCCAGACGCTTCAGGTCGATGCGCAGACTACTCAGTACTTCCTCACGCAATTGCCCGATCAGCGGGTTGTCCGCGCCTGCCAGTTGCAACAGTGCGCTCAGATCGAACTCGGCCACTGCCGGATCATCCACGCTTTCGATCTGCGCGCCTTCGGATGTTGCGGCCATCAGGGCCTGGCTCAATTCACGCAGCAGAACCGGTTTGAACAGACAATCGTCCATCCCGGCTGCCCGGCATCGCTGCTTCTCTTCCATCTGCGCATTGGCGGTAAATCCGAGGATCAGACAGGGCGCTCTACCCGTCGCGGCTTCTTCCTGACGTACCGCGCGCGTCAGCTCGTAACCGTTGAGCCCCGGCATGTTGCAGTCAGTGATCAGTGCATCGAAGGCGTGCCCGCGCCAAAGCGCCAGCCCCTCCTCACCGCCACCGGCGTCAACGGCACGATGCCCGAGCTCACTCAACTGCCGACACAGCAGCAGGCGATTCACCGGATGGTCATCCACCACCAGCACGTTCAGCGAATTAACCATCGTCGCCGCTGGCACCGGTACAGCCTCTTGCACCAGCGGCGCCAGCACCGGCAGTTCCATTCGCAGCATGACCTGAGTGCCCCTGCCCGGTTCGCTGGTCATCCACAAATCGCCGCCCATCATCCGGCACAGATTGCGGCTGATCACCAGCCCCAGGCCAGAACCGCCATGCGCCACAGACTGATGATCGCCGACCTGCACAAACGGTCTGAACAACCGCTGCTGATCCTCGGCGCTGATCCCCCGGCCACTGTCTTCAATGGCCACGCCCACTTCAATCAGCCCGTCCTGTTCGCCGAACACGCGCAGGCGCAGGCTCACCTCGCCGTCCTCGGTGAACTTGATTGCATTGCTCAGCAGGTTCGACAGCACTTGTTTGAACCGCAGGGGATCGAGCATCACCACGACGTTGCTGCGCTCATCCATTTCTACATGCCACAACAATTGTTTCTGCCGGGCCAGGCCTTCGAAAATCCGACACACCGACGCCACCACTTCATGCAGATTGACGCGCTCGGGGCCCAGCGACAGATGCCCGGACTCGATGCGTGCGATGTCGAGAATATCGCCGATCAATGCCAGCAGTTGCTGCCCCGCGCTGGACGCCACCTCGATCGCCTGGCGATCGGTCACGCCTTCATCGGCACGTTTGAGGGCGAGTTCGAGCATGCCGATCAGGGCGTTCATCGGTGTGCGGATTTCATGGCTCATGGTCGCCAGAAAGGTGCTCTTGGCGCGATTGGCTTCATCGGCTGCGTCCTTGGCCTCCTGCAACTGCCCAAGCCATTGCTGGCGCTGGCGGATCTGCCGACGCTGAAAGCCGATCCAGCCCAACGCCAACAGCAACAGCCCTGCCGCCACTGCAAACCCGCGCAGTATTTGCGTTTGATGACGCTGCCAATAGCTGTCTTGCAGCACCACGTTACGACTCCAACGCGCGACCAGACCGTCAATGTCCTGGGGGGCGATGCTCAGCAGTGCCTTGTTCAGAATCGATTGCAACTGCGGGGCGTCGAGCGCTGTCGCCATGGCAACCCGGGCCGGCAAATCGCCCAGCGTGGAGACAATCCGCAAGCGATCGCGGTATTGGTGATCGATCTGGTAGCGCGCCACCAGCAACGAGCTCAATGTCGCATCGGCCTTGCCGTCGAGCAGCGCCTGCGTGCCGTCGGCCGGGCTTGGCAACTCGATCAGGCTGATCTGCGGCACGTTCTCCAGCAGATAATCGCGCAACGGATTACCGCCATAAAGCGCCAGACGTTTGCCCGCCATGTCTTCAAGGCTGCGCGGCGCGTGTGCCTTTGAATCGGCAATCAGCACAAAGGGGCTGTTGACGTACGATCGGGTGAACAGCATTTTGGTTTCGCGCTCGCGGCTCGGTGTCAACACCGGCAACAGATCCAGCGCACCGCTTTTGAGTTGCTCGACCTGACGATCCAGCGACCGACCGCGCACCACCTCGAATGTCAGGCCACTGCGCTGACTGATCAGGTTGAGCAATTGGGCGGCCAGCCCACTGAAACGGCCATCAGCGTCAAAGAATGTCAGCGGTGCAAAATCATCGATAGCGCCGACCCGCACCACCGGATGCTGATCCAGCCATTGTTGCTCGCTGTCGCTCAGGCTCACCTGCGACTGCGCAGCCACGTCCGCGCGACCGGCGCTCCAGCGCAGCTCGATGGCCAGGCGCTGTTCCATGGGAATGGCCAGCAGGGCTTTGTCGACCAGACCTTTCAAACGCGTATTGCTGCGGGCCAGGGCAAAGCCGAACGGGTTGGCGTCAAGGCCCGAAGGCCCGGCCAGTTGCAGGTCGTTGTGAAAGATCGTGTTGAGCAGATAGCTGGCGCTGATGAAGTCGCCAACGTAAACCGCATCCGTGCCGTACGCCACGGCGCCGAGGGCATCGAAAATCGACCTGTAACGCTGCAGGGAGGCTTGCGGGTAAGCCTCCTGGATGGTCGAGGCTGGCAGGTAGTCGTCCACCATGGCGATGCGTTTGCCAGCCAGATCGCCAGGCAACGGTTCGTCGATCCGAGTCACCCACATCGGCTGATCCTCGGCGTAGGCACGGGACAGCATGAGGTCGGAATCAGCTTCTTCGAACTTGTTCGACGTGCCCAGCAGGTCTACCTCACCGGCCTTGAGCGCAGCCATGGCGCTTGCGCGGTCGGAATAGCACCAGACTTCAACGGCTATGTTCAAAATCTGTGCAATTGCGTTGGCGTAATCGGCCGTAAGGCCTTCCTGTTCATGACGCTTGCGGGTCAGCTCGAAGGGCGGGTAATCCGGCCAGGAGGCACCGATGCGCAATACCGGATGCGCACGGAGCCACTGCCGATCCTGCTCATCCAGTTGAATCTGCACACCCTCAAGGCGGGTGCGGGAGACGATTTCCAGCCGTTGCGCCTCGGTCGCGTGCACCAGGCTTGCAAGCATCAGTATCGACAGAGAAACCAACCGCAGAAGACACATCATGGGGCGGCCTATGGAAACAGGCCGTTGCGTTGGACAAACTCTCGCAACACCACCAGCGAGCTTACCCCGAGTTTCAGCATCAAGCGGGTCTTGTAGGTGCTGATGGTTTTGTGACTGAGGTTCATCTTCAGAGCAATATGCTTGTTGGATTCACCTCTGGCCAGCTTCAGCATGATCTCCATTTCGCGGGTGGACAGAAGTGCAATCAACTCTCGCTCATCGCGGTGCGCTTCGGATTGCCCGGCATTGACCACAGGCATTTCGGGAAAGTAGGTATAACCCGAACGGACGGCCTTGATTGCATTTTGCAAATGCTGCATCGAGGCGGATTTGGCGACAAAAGCCATCGCCCCCGCACGCCGGCAACGCATCAGATAGTGTTCAGGGTCGGCCGCGGTGAAGATCAACACTTTGCAGACCAGCCCGATGGCCCTGATGCGCGCCAACACCTCCAGGCCGCCGAAGCCATCGAGTTTCAAGTCGAGCACGACCAGCTCCGGCGCGTGTTCACGTAGCATCGACACCACATCGACACCTTTGCCAGTCACATGGATCGGTTCGTAACCTGCGGACTCCAGAACCATACGAACGGCACCCACCACCACTGGGTGATCATCAACAATCAATGCTGAACCCATGACCACTCCCGGGGCGAATACCTGACATGGCGCCACCGATCTTGCATGAACGGGACTATTGGTAGCTGCGCTACTACTGTTGCACGCTGTGCACGCTGAATCACCTGTCAGATCTGACAGTTGTGCGCCAGACCGATCTGTGATCGAACACGCGATGGGCGCCCGAACGAAGCCTCGACCGAGGTCATCAACTGTTCGATGGCGCGGATTGAAGGCAAAGGCGCAGGGCTGGTGATGATCTTTGCCCCGAAATGCCCGGGAACACCGGAGGAGTCCACCGGCTCACCATAGACCAGCGCCCGCCGGATTTGCGGATGATCAAACAGAAAACCGCGAAGATCCGCCATTCCGGCCGCCAGTTCGGCATTGATCACCAGGACATCGAACGGCTGACCGCCGTAATCGACCAGCGTCAGCAGTTCGGCAAGGTTCTGCACTGGTGCAATACGGTAGTAATCGAGGCCGTTGAACATCCGCTCGATCTTCATCCGGTGAAAATGCTGCAAGTCGGCGATCAGAATGCGCAGGGTTTTGTCGGTCAATGTGAAAGTCCGGGTATTCGCTTGAAGTGACGGCAAGACTACCCAAGCATCGGGATACGCTCTGTAGGACTTTTCCGAAAAAAACCGTCACTCATCCGGATTAAAAAAGTTACTCCGTCGTGCTCGGACTCCAGAACGCCTGCACCACCAGGCTTGAAGTGGAAATCCGCTTCACCAGTGCATCCAGCTCATCGCCGTCCACCGAAGTGGTCGCCAGCGTCGCTTCGATCTCGATTTCATCGGCCCCGAAGGCGTGCACATCGACGTCACTGGCCGGGTAGTTGCTGCGTTCGAGCTCGGCTTCAAGCAAGGCGAACACGGCGGTCTGCTGCGAACGCCGGGCGATGACGTAGACGATGTTGGTGACTTCCGCCGAGACCACGTCCAGCGGCTGACGGTTGATGTTGTTGACGATCGGCCGCAGCAAGGTATTGGCGGCGAGCACGAACAAAGTGCCCAGCACCGCTTCGGCCAGCAGGTCGGCACCGGCGCAGGCACCAACGGCCGCCGAGGTCCAGAGCGTGGCCGCGGTGTTGAGCCCGCGCACGTTGCCTTCTTCGCGCATGATCACGCCGGCACCGAGAAAACCGATGCCGGAAACCACATACGCGACCACCCGGACCGCGCCTTCGGCACCGGCGAGACGGTTGGCCATGTCGACGAAAATCGCCGCGCCGACCGCCACCAGAACATTGGTGCGCAAGCCCGCCGTGCGTTGCCGGTATTGGCGTTCGAAGCCGATCAGGCCGCCGAGGATGAACGCCGCGCTGAGGCTGACCAAAGTGTCGAGCAATGAGGTGAGGTTGAGATTGTTGATCGCTTGCATGTCGAACTCCTTGAAACCGCCCCCCTTGCTCCCACAAGGGGGGAATTCTTGCCTGTTACTGCCAGCCGAACCGGCGGATGTAGAAGCCTTTGACGGCTTGAGTCAGCGCCATGTACGCCAGCAGGATCACCGGCAGGAACACGAAGTACATCGACGGCAGTGCCTGCAATTTGAAGTAGTGCGCCAGCGGCCCCATCGGCAGGAAGATGCCCACGGCCATGATGATTCCGGTCATCACCAGCAACGGCATGGCCGCGCGGCTTTGCAGGAACGGAATCTTCGGCGTGCGGATCATGTGCACGATCAGCGTCTGGGTCAGCAGCCCCACCACGAACCAGCCGGACTGGAACAGGGTCTGGTGATCCGGGGTGTTGGCATCGAACACGTACCACATCAAGGCGAACGTTGTGATGTCGAAGATCGAACTGATCGGGCCGAAGAACAGCATGAAGCGCCCGACGTCCCCTGGCTGCCAGCGTTGCGGCTGTTTCAGCATCTCGTCGTCGACGTTGTCGAACGGGATCGCGATCTGCGAAATGTCATACAGCAGGTTCTGCACCAGCAGGTGCATCGGCAGCATCGGCAGGAACGGAATGAACGCGCTGGCCACCAGCACCGAGAACACGTTGCCGAAGTTCGAGCTGGCGGTCATCTTGATGTACTTGAGCATGTTGGCGAAGGTCCGGCGCCCTTCCAGCACGCCCTCCTCCAGCACCATCAGGCTCTTTTCCAGCAGGATGATGTCGGCCGCTTCCTTGGCGATGTCCACCGCGCTGTCCACGGAAATCCCGATGTCTGCGGTGCGCAGCGCCGGGGCGTCGTTGATGCCGTCGCCCATGAACCCGACCACGTGACCGTTGCCCTTGAGGATGCGCACGATGCGTTCCTTGTGCGACGGCGTCAGCTTGGCGAACACGTTGGTGGTTTCCACCGCCACCGCCAGTTCCGCGTCGCTCATGCGTTCGATGTCGTTGCCCATCAGCAGGCCTTGCTGGGCCAGGCCCACTTCGCGGCAGATCTTGGCGGTCACCAGCTCGTTGTCGCCGGTCAGCACTTTCACGGCCACGCCGTGTTCGGCCAAGGCCTTCAGCGCTGGTGCGGTGCTTTCCTTCGGTGGATCGAGGAACGCCACATAACCGATCAGCGTCAGTTCCTGCTCGTCGCCCAGGCTGTAAGTGTCGCGTCCTTCAGGCATCGACCGTGCCGCCACCGCGACCACGCGCAAGCCTTCAGCGTTGAATGCTGCGGTGACCTGACGGATTTTCGCCAGCAATTCATCGCTCAAGGCTTCGTCGACTTCACCGTGACGAACCCGGCTGCACACCGCCAGCACTTCTTCAACCGCGCCTTTGCAGATCAGTTGATGCGGCTGGCCGCGCCCTTCGACGACCACCGACATGCGCCGACGATTGAAGTCGAACGGGATCTCGTCGACCTTGCGAAACGCCGTGCCGACCTTCAGCTCACGGTGGATTTCCACGTGTTCCAGCACCGCCACATCAAGCAGGTTTTTCAGGCCGGTCTGGTAGTAGCTGTTGAGGTAAGCCATTTCCAGCACGTCATCGGAGTCTTCGCCCCAAACGTCGACGTTACGCGCCAGGAAGATCTTGTCCTGGGTCAAAGTGCCGGTCTTGTCGGTGCACAGCACGTCCATGGCGCCGAAGTTCTGGATCGCATCCAGACGTTTGACGATGACTTTCTTGCGCGACAGGAACACCGCGCCCTTGGCCAGCGTCGAGGTGACGATCATCGGCAGCATTTCCGGGGTCAGGCCCACGGCAATCGACAGCGCGAACAGCAGTGCTTCGGTCCAGTCGCCCTTGGTGAAACCGTTGATGAACAACACCAGCGGCGCCATGACGAACATGAAGCGGATCAGCAGCCAGCTGACTTTGTTCACGCCTTGCTGAAACGAAGTCACCGCGCGATCAGTCGCCCCGACCCGCTGCGCCAGCGCACCGAAATAGGTGCTGTTGCCGGTGGTGAGAATCACCGCCACCGCCGTACCGGACACCACGTTGGTGCCCATGAACAGGATGTTGTCGAGTTCCAGCGGATTGCGCGTGTCGCGATCGGCCTGACGCGGGAATTTTTCCACCGGCATCGATTCGCCGGTCATCGCCGCCTGGCTGACGAACAGGTCCTTGGCGCTGAGCACCCGGCAATCGGCAGGAATCATGTCGCCGGCCGACAGCACGATCAGATCGCCGGGCACCAATTGCTTGATCGGCAATTCAGCGCGCGGCGCATCCCGGCGCAGCACCGTGGCGGTGTTGCTGACCATCGCTTTGAGCGCGTCGGCGGCCTGGTTGGATTTGCTTTCCTGCCAGAAGCGCAGCAGCGTCGACAGCACCACCATCGAGAAAATCACGATGGCGGCCTTGAGGTCTTCGGTCAGCCACGAGATCACCGCAAGCAAGGTCAGCAGCAGGTTGAACGGGTTTTTGTAGCAGTGCCACAGGTGGGTCCACCACGGCAGCGGTTGCTCGTGTTCGACTTCGTTGAGGCCATGCTGCGCACGCAGCACATCGACTTCGAAATCGGTGAGGCCGTCGGTGTGAGTGCCGAGGTTCGACAGCAGCACGCCGCTGTCGCAATGGGCGGCGTCCACCAGTGTATTGGCGAGAGTCGGCGGCACTTCACGGCTGACCGTGGTGTCGCTGAGGGTTTCCAGCAAGGCCAGGCGACGGAAGTGCCGGGCGATGTGGCGGGTCCGCAGGAAGCCTGCGAAAAATTCCTTGAGCGTAAGTTTCATGGCTGTTGCCCCTATGGTCAGCCGGGAAACCGTCGAGCAGGTACGTCCTCGTCCTGGGCACCGGAAAACCGGCACGGCAAGGCGTGGCGCGCCGGTCAGAAAAGACAGGCGTGTCGATAGGGCTGCAATGACGACGATGAAGTCGACTTCACAGGCTTTTCAGTGTCGATGAGAAGGACGTCGGGACATGACCGGGACCGGTCATGATCGGGATGCCGCTGCTCGCTGTTCGGCGAGACAACGGCACAAAGGAATGCGCGTTATCTTGCCGAGAATCTGCCGGTTACAAGGACCGGCCGACAACTGTCACTCGAACAAGTACCCACTGTGGGTCTCCGCTATTGATGAAAACGCGCGAAGCTTACGCCCCGATGTCTGGAGAGTAAACCCGCAAAAGGAAGTGTGTCGGGGAATGTGGCGGGTGTTCAGGAAGGGTTCAGGATTGCCCCCGAGATCGCCGAGATCGTTCCCACGCTCTGCGTGGGAATGCAGCCGGGGACGCTCTGCGTCCCATTGGAACGCAGAGCGTCCCTTGAAGCATTCCCACGCAGAGCGTGGGAACGATCAACGGTCTGGTTTAGCTGGCAGTCGCCAACAACAGATCCATCACCGAACGGCTGTGCCCACGGTTCTTGCCATGCTCATACAGCGAGCCGGCAATCTCGTCCGCGCGGATCGGCAGGATCGACAGCAGCGTATCGCTCAGACCGTGGCTGGCCTGGCAGAAGCCCTGCATGTACAGACCGGCCTTGCAGCGCTCGTCGGTGATCAGGCGGTAATTGCGATCGACCTCGAAGTCGCCCAGGTACTCTTCCAGCGGCGCCAGCAGTTTGCGGTGCATCTGACGCTCGTAACCGGTGGCCAGCACGACCGCGTCGTAGGCACGCACGGTGACTTCGCCGGTGGCGTTGTTGCGCACGGTCAGTTCGATACCGCGTTCGGTGGCGGTGGCTTTCTCGACCGTGGTCAGGGTGCGGAACGCATGGCGTGCGACACCGGAAACCTTCTGGCGATAGAAGATGCCGTAGATGCGCTCGATCAGGTCGATGTCGACCACCGAGTAGTTGGTGTTGTGGTACTCGTTGACCAGACGTTCACGCTCGCTGCTGTTCTGCTGGAAGATCAGGTCGGTGAATTCCGGCGAGAACACTTCGTTGACGAACGGGCTGTCGTCCGCCGGCTTCAGGGCCGAGCCACGCAGGATCATGTCGACCTGCACCGACGGGAACGAGTCGTTCAGGTCGATGAAGGCTTCCGCCGCGCTCTGGCCGCCACCGATGATTGCAATGCTCATCGGCTGGTTGTTGATGCACGGCTGCTTGGCCATCTCGGCCAGGTACTGCGAGTGATGGAACACCCGACCGTCGCCTTTCAGCGCCTTGAAGGCCTCGGGAATGCGCGGCGTGCCGCCGGCGCTGACCACCACCGAACGCGCAGTACGCACGAACTGCTGACCGTCCGTACCACGGGAAATCACCCGCAGCGCTTCGACCTGATGGTTGTGCAGCACCGGCTCGATGGTCAGCACTTCTTCGCCGTAACGGCTTTGCTCGGTGAACTGCGCAGCCACCCAGCGCAGGTAGTCGTTGTACTCCATGCGGCACGGGTAGAAGGTGCCGAGGTTGATGAAGTCCACCAGACGACCGTGGTGCTTGAGGTAGTTGACGAACGAGTACGGGCTGGTCGGATTGCGCAGGGTCACCAGATCCTTGAGGAAGGAAATCTGCAACTCGCTCTGGGTCGACAGGGTGTTGCCGTGCCAGCTGTAGTTGGGTTGTTTGTCGAGAAACAGAACATCCAGTTCCCCCTGGATCGGGCCGCGCTCTTGCAGAGCGATGGCCAGCGCCAGGTTCGAAGGGCCGAAACCGACGCCGATCAGGTCGTGAACGATGGGCGATGCAATTGCCTGTGTCATTTCCAGTGTCCTCTGGACGAAAAGCCTGAGTGACCTGACCGGCCTTGAGCAGGACAGCAGATCGTCTGTTGAGTAGGAACGAGGACAGTGAAATAAAATTTAACGACGACGGCTCAATGGGCGTCCCATTGTTTGATGCGCAGGCGGCAATGCTTCATGGCGTTGACGATGTGCTTTTCCACCAGAGCCTTGGAAATCCCTAGGTGTTCGGCAATCTCGGGATGCGACAGACCTTCGATCTTGCGCAACAGAAAACTTTCGCGACACAGCGGCGAAAGTTCAGCCAGGGCACGCTGGAGCATCTCCAGTCGCTGGCCGTGATCGAAGGTGTTGTGGGGGGACGGGGTGAAGTAGCGCTCTTCGCTGTCGAGCACTTCCAGCGATTCGACCTGACGCAGGGCATTGCGCCGATGGTCGTCGATCACCAGATTGAGTGCGGTGCGATAGAGAAATGCCCGAGGCTGCTCGATCGGCGTTTCGCTGGATCGCTCCAGCACCCGCAGATAAGCGTCATGCACCACGTCTTCGGCCACCTGACGGTTGCCGAGCCTGGCGTTCAGGAAACACACCAACTCGCGATAGTAGTTTTCCAACATGATTCCCCGCCGCAGCGTGCGGTTTCGATCCTTGAGCCAGATCCGCGACTGTCGAAACAGGCAGTGGCACGGTAGTGGCAATTTCAGGTGCGTAATTTATAGTAATTCTCATATAGATTTAAAGCGCTGTTTCGGTTTGCCCGACAAATTGTTCTCGCCTATACCTGTTACCGCGTTTTTCAGCGCTTAAATTCGCCGCCCCTTCTCTCGTTTAACCAACAGCCCTCCCGTGTCTGTCGTGCCCTGCGACAGCATTCGGCCGTGCCCGCTTGCGGTGCCCGCCGGATGACGGGCCGATTCACACTGGCCGGAACCCCGCATGAAACGTCCCCGCCCCGCCCGACGCGCCCTGCTCATCGCTCTTTGCCTGATCCCCGTGATTGCCGTTGCGGCGTGGCAAGTCCTGCCGCCCGGTCGCGATCAGTTCGCCACCGTCTCCGTCAGCCGTGGCGACATCGAAAGCAGCGTCACCGCGCTGGGCACGCTGCAGCCGCGCCGCTATGTGGACGTCGGCGCCCAGGCGTCGGGGCAGATCCAGAAAATCCACGTCGAGGTCGGTGACGTGGTCAAGGAAGGCCAGTTGCTGGTGGAAATCGACCCGTCCACGCAAAAAGCCAAACTCGACGCCGGGCGTTTCTCCATCGAAAACCTCAAGGCCCAATTGCAGGAGCAAAAAGCCCAGCACGAACTGGCGCAACAGAAATATCAACGCCAGCAGAATCTCGCCGCCGGCGGCGCGACCCGCGAAGAAGACGTGCAGACCGCCCGCGCCGAACTGAAAGCCACTCAGGCGCGCATCGACATGTTCCAGGCCCAGATCCGTCAGGCCGAAGCCAGCCTGCGCAGCGACCAGGCCGAACTCGGCTACACCCGCATCTACGCGCCGATGGCCGGCACGGTGGTCGCCCTCGATGCGCGTGAAGGCCAGACCCTCAACGCCCAGCAGCAGACGCCACTGATCCTGCGTATCGCCAAACTGTCGCCGATGACGGTATGGGCCGAGGTTTCAGAAGCCGACATCGGCCACGTCAAACCGGGCATGACCGCCTACTTCACCACCCTCAGCGGCGGCAACCGGCGCTGGAGCAGCACCGTGCGGCAGATCCTGCCGGTGCCGCCCAAGCCGCTGGACCAGACCAGCCAGGGTGGCGGCAGCCCCGCCAGCACCAGCAAAAGCGGGAGTGCCCGCGTGGTGCTGTACACCGTGTTGCTGGACGTCGACAACGCCGACAACGCGCTGATGGCGGAAATGACCACGCAAGTCTTCTTCGTCGCCCACCAGGCGCAAAACGTGCTTACCGCACCGGTTGCCGCGCTGCAGGGCAGCACCACCGCCAACCTGCAGACCGCGCAGGTGATCGCCGCCAACGGCAAGATCGAAACCCGCGAAGTGCGCACCGGCATCAGCGACCGCTTGAAAGTGCAGATTCTCGAAGGCCTCAACGAGGGCGATCATTTGGTGATCGGCCCGGCCACCGGCAGCGGAGGTTGAATGCAAACGCCTCTGATCGACCTGCAGGACATCCGCAAATCCTACGGCGGCGGCGACGCGCCCGAGGTTCATGTCCTGCGCGGTATCGACCTGTCGATCCACGCCGGCGAATTCGTGGCGATCGTCGGCGCCTCCGGCTCCGGCAAGTCGACGCTGATGAACATTCTCGGCTGCCTCGACCGGCCGACCACCGGCGAGTACCGCTTCGCCGGGGAAAACGTCGCTGGCCTGGACACCGACGAACTGGCCTGGCTACGCCGCGAGGCCTTTGGTTTCGTGTTCCAGGGTTATCACCTGATTCCGTCCGGCTCGGCCCAGGAAAACGTCGAGATGCCGGCGATCTACGCCGGCACACCCGCCGCCGAGCGCCATGCTCGTGCCGCCGCCCTGCTCGACCGCCTCGGCTTGGCCTCGCGCACCGGCAACCGTCCGCATCAACTTTCCGGCGGCCAGCAACAACGGGTGTCGATTGCCCGGGCCTTGATGAACGGCGGCCACATCATTCTTGCCGACGAGCCCACCGGCGCCCTCGACAGCCACAGCGGCAAGGAAGTCATGGCGCTGCTCGACGAACTGGCGAGCCAGGGCCACGTGGTCATTCTGATCACCCACGACCGCGAAGTGGCCGCGCGAGCCAAACGCATCATCGAAATCAGCGACGGCCTGATCGTCAGCGACAGCGCCCGCCATAACCCCGAGGCCCAGACCAGCGTCAACCCCGGCGCCTTGCAAGCCGTGGATCTGCGCAAGCGCCTGACTGAAGGCGCCGAAGCGACAGGCGCCTGGAAAGGCGAACTGATCGACGCACTGCACGCCGCCTGGCGAGTGATGTGGATCAACCGCTTCCGCACCGCGCTGACCCTGTTGGGGATCATCATTGGCGTGGCCTCGGTGGTGGTGATGCTCGCGGTCGGCGAAGGCAGCAAGCGCCAGGTCATGGCGCAAATGGGCGCCTTCGGCTCGAACATCATTTACCTCAGCGGCTCGTCACCCAACCCGCGCACACCGCCAGGCATCGTCACCCTCGATGACGTGGCGGCACTGGCCAGCCTGCCGCAGGTCATGCGAATCATGCCGGTCAACGGCGCCGAAGCCGGTGTGCGGTTCGGCAATGCCGACTACTTGAGTTACGTCGGCGGCAACGACACCAACTTCCCGGCGATCTTCAACTGGCCCGTGGTGCAGGGCAGTTATTTCACCGAGGCCGATGAACGCAATGCCGCAGCGGTCGCAGTGATCGGCCACAAGGTTCGCACCAAATTGCTCAAGGATGTCGCCAACCCCATCGGCCAATACATCCTGATCGAGAACGTGCCCTTCCAGGTGGTCGGCGTGCTGGCGGAAAAAGGCGCCAGCTCCGGCGACTCCGACAGCGACAACCGCATCGCAGTGCCCTACTCCGCCGCCAGCGTCCGTTTGTTCGGCACACGCAATCCGGAATACGTGGCGATCGCCGCCGCCGATGCGCGCAAGGTCAAGGAAGCCGAACACGCGATCGAGCAACTGATGCTGCGCCTGCACAACGGCAAGAAGGATTTCGAACTGACCAACAACGCCGCGATGATCCAGGCCGAAGCCCGCACGCAAAACACCCTGTCGCTGATGCTCGGCTCGATTGCCGCGATTTCGCTGCTGGTGGGCGGGATCGGGGTGATGAACATCATGCTGATGACCGTGCGCGAGCGCACCCGCGAGATCGGGATTCGCATGGCTACCGGTGCCCGTCAGCGCGACATCCTGCGCCAGTTCCTCACCGAAGCGGTGATGCTCTCGGTGGTCGGAGGGATCGCCGGCATCGCCCTGGCGCTGATCGTCGGCGGCGTGCTGATCCTCAGCGAAGTCGCCGTGGCGTTTTCCTTGATGGCGGTGCTCGGTGCCTTTGGCTGCGCCCTTGTGACCGGTGTTGTCTTCGGCTTCATGCCGGCCCGCAAAGCCGCCCGACTCGACCCGGTGACGGCCCTTACCAGTGAATGATCGATCTATGAAATCGCGCCTCAGCCTGTTGACCGTGTGCCTGATGCTCAGCGCCTGCGGCAATCCCGTCCAGCGTCCCGACAGCGGCTTGCAGCCACCGGCGACCTGGCAATCGCCCCACGGCGCCAGCGTCGCCCGCATCGATCCGCAATGGTGGAAGCAGTTCGGCAGCCCCGAACTCGACCGCCTGATCGAACAGGCCCGCCTCGGCAGTTTCGACCTCGCGGCCGCCATGGCGCGGGTACGTCAGGCCCAGGCCGGCACCGTGATTGCCGGCGGCTCGCAGTTGCCTGAAGTGAAAGCCGGGGCCAATGCCAATCGGCAAAAATTGCTGCGCGGTAACGGCTACAGCCAGCTCGACGCCGACAACAGCAACAAGGCGGTGGATTATTTCGACGCCAGCCTGACCGCTACTTACGAAATCGATTTCTGGGGCGGCAAACGCGCCTCCCGCGACAGTGCACAGTTTGCCCTGCAAGCCAGCGAGTTCGATCGGGCGACCGTGGAACTGACCTTGCTCAGCGGCGTGGCCAACACCTATGCGCAGGCCTTGTCCCTGCGCGAGCAAAGTCGTATCGCCGAGCTGAATCTGGCGAACGCGCAGAACGTGTTGAAACTGGTGCAGACCCGCTTCGATTCAGGCTCGGCCACCGCACTGGAACTGGCCCAGCAGAAAAGCCTGGTGGCCGCGCAACAACGGCAATTGCCGCTGGTGCAACAACAGGCCCAGGACGCTTTGATCAGCCTCGCCGCCCTGCTCGGCCGGCCGGTGCAGGATCTGCAAACCGGCGCGGAGCCGTTCGACCGACTGCAATGGCCGACCATCGCCGCCGGCGTGCCCAGCGACCTGCTCAGCCACCGTCCGGACATCGCCCGCGCCGAGGCGCAACTGGCGGCGGCCGAAGCCGACGTCAAGGTCGCCCGCGCCGCCATGCTGCCGAGTGTGACCCTGTCTGCCCAGCTCGGCTCCGGCGCCAACCAGTTTGACGACATCATCCGCAGCCCGTTCTACAACCTCACCGCCGGACTGCTCGCGCCCGTCTTCAACAACGGGCGACTGAGTGCCGAGCGCGACAAGGCCAGGGCCCGTCAGGAAGAACTGCTGGAAACCTATCGCGCCGCCATCATCAACGGTTTCGCCGACGTCGAAAAAGCCCTGAACAGCATTCGCGGGCTCGACGCGCAGCGGCAGTGGCAAAGTGAAGAGTTGAATCAGGCGCAGACCGCGTTCGACATCGCTCAGAGCCGCTATCAGGCAGGCGCCGAAGACTTGCTGACGGTGCTGGAAACCCAGCGCACGCTGTATGCGGCGCAGGATCTGAATGTGCAACTGCGCCTGTCGCGATTGCAGGCGAGTATCGGGTTGTACAAGGCACTGGGCGGTGGGTGGCAGGCGCTGTAATCGCAGCGAACTCAAGACCGCTTTCGCAAGCAAGCTCGCTCCCACAGCGACCGCATTCCATCTGAATGGACACGATCACTGTGGGAGATTCTATGTTGCAGGGGAACCCTGCAATCTTAGATTCGGTTGGTATTCGCTCTGATTTTTCATGAGGGCGAATGCCACCCGGCAAAGCTTACGGGCGAGGATGACCAAAGCCTGAGTT